>OODV01000408.1 GCA_900299555.1 uncultured Endozoicomonas sp. | reverse complement strand
CATGATTTCAGACTGGGTAATTAGACGGAAGGACGTGGGTTTATTTGGCGCTTACGATGGAGGTGGTTAGGATGTCGAATTTATCCAGAATGGCGACGATGCGTTCTTTTTTGTCTGGTTCAGGATTTGGAATTCGAATGCTATTCAAATTATTTTTGTTGAGCTTTGGCTGCGCCGCTCCAGAGATGTAAGGTGTTAAATCAATATTATTCAGATAATACTCGACGAATTTTCTATCAGCGTATGTCTCGAATTTAAGAATATGCGCGTGATTATTTACCCAGTTTTTTCCGCTAATGCTAAATGCGATAGGCGTTTTTCTTGCGAGCAAGTTTGCACCATCTTCGGAGACGAGAAGATAATCACCATCAAAAATATAGTCTTTTACATAGTCAACGATACCCGATGCTCCGTAGTACGGAATATCTCCTGGCTCTCTTAATCCACTAGTGATAGGTTTTCTTTTGGAATCAAGATTCTCTGCAAGCTTACCCAACATCTTCCATTCCACTTCACCTTCTTCAAAACTCAGCAACTGATCACGATAGTAGTTGTATTGTTTCTTCCGTGCGCTAAGTTCGGTGGTTAACGAGGTAAATGTGTCTAAAATTCGGACGATTTCAGCTTGAATCTCCAGCGATTTTTTTGGGTTTTCTGGGCATGGGATGGGGATTTGAAATTCTTTTACTTTTGCGTCAGAAATTGCTGGGTATGCTGCCCCACTTTGATTTTCTTCAAGGTGTTTTTTGAATTCACTGGAGGAAATCCAGTGTAAAATCCATTTGGGTAGCACTTCATCTTTTTTCGGTCGCAAAACGCAGTAGCCGGTACTTGCAACCTCGCCAGAGTATTCTTCATTAATTAAGCAATAGCGCTGTTGAGTAGGGCGAGTAGTCGCAAAAATCACATCATCTTTCTCAACAAGTTTTTGCGCCCGGCTGGGTGCATTATCAGCTGTCACCTCTGAAGTCTCTGTAATTGTTTTAGCCTCAATGCTGACAGAGGTTAAGTCAATATAACGATAAACGCGCGTGGTATCCCCCCACTTTATATTATTGGTACGTACAGTCATTTCTCCAATAGACTTCCAAACTACCGGAACACCATCAAGCAGTCTTTCCAAAGAACTCAAGTCACTCATGCCCGAATCTCCACACCTTCAATCTCTGCCACAATCACATCAATATCCGACCGAAGTTGTGCAACTTTCTCAACGGTGACTTTCAGTTCATTATTGAGTTCAACAATATCCACCTTTCCCCGTGTATCTCTGGCTTCCACATAACTGCTGACGGAAAGGTTGTAGCCATTGGCAGCAATGTTTTCAAAAGTCTCTGTTTTGGCAAGGTGTGCAATATCTTCTTTGCTGTCGAAAACCTTCAGGATGTTTGCGATATGTTCATCCGTCAGCAGGTTGTTATTGGTGCCTTTGTTAAACAGGCCACTGGCATCAATAAACTGAGTATCGGTTTTTGTTTTGTGTTTGGAGAGCACCAGAATATTCACGGCGATGGTGGTGCCAAAGAACAGGTTAGATGCCAGGGCGATCACGGTTTCTACATAGTTGTTATCCACCAGATACTGGCGAATTTTCTGCTCGGCACCGCCACGGTAAAAAATACCGGGGAAGCAGACAATCGCCGCCCGACCTTTGGCAGAGAGGTAGTCCAGGGTGTGCATCACAAAGGCAAAATCCGCTTTCGATTTGGGGGCCAGCACACCGGCAGGGGCAAAGCGGTCATCGTTGATCAGGGTCGGGTCATCGCTGCCAATCCACTTCACCGAATAAGGAGGATTGGAGACAATGGCATCAAAGGGCTTGTCGTCACCAAAGTGCGGATCGGTCAGGGTATTGCCCAGCTGCATATTGAACTTGTCGTAATTGATGTTGTGCAAAAACATGTTCATACGGGCAAGGTTGTAGGTGGTGTGGTTGATCTCCTGACCAAAGAAACCCTCTTCAATAATATGAGCGTCAAAGTGCTTTTTGGCTTGCAGCAACAGAGAGCCGGAACCGGCGGCCGGATCGTAGATTTTATTGATGCTGGTTTGCCCGTGGATGGCCAGTTGAGCAATCAGTTTCGACACCTGCTGCGGAGTAAAAAACTCACCACCGGATTTACCCGCATTGGCGGCGTAGTTGGAAATCAGAAACTCGTAGGCATCACCAAACAGGTCGATATCGCTGCTGTGAAAATCACCAAAATCGAGCCCGGCAACACCTTTGAGCACCGCTGCTAAACGACGGTTTTTATCAGTAACGGTATTGCCCAGGCGGTTGCTGGTGGTATCAAAGTCGGCAAACAGGCCTTTAATATCCACTTCAGAAGGGTAACCGTTGGCAGAGCTTTCGATGGCTCTGAAGATGTCGGCGAGATCGGTATTTAGGCTATCGTTGGTATTGGCGTGCTTGACAACATTGGCGAACAGCTCACTGGGGTAGATGAAATACCCTTTGGTTTTGATGGCGTCATCACGAATCTCAGGGGTAATAACACCATCATCTAATTCAGCGTAGTTTACACTCTCATCATCGCCTTCAATGTAGCTGGCAAAGTTTTCACTGATAAAGCGATAGAACAGGGCACCAAGCACGTACTGCTTGAAATCCCAGCCATCCACTGCGCCCCGTACATCGTTGGCAATTTTCTAGATTTGCCGATGCAACTCTTTCCTTTGCTGGGAGCTTTTCATCATATTCATCCTGTTTAAGCAACGTGAAGCGAGATCAATTGAGACGATACCGCCCGTGGATTTTACCGATACCTGCAATTGCGGCCGGGGAGCATGGGAGCAGATAGCTCAGAGATGGATTTTTGGGAAATCAGTCATTGTACGCTTGTAGGGTGTAAGGTGGTAGTCGTGTATTTGCGAAGTACTGTTTAGAAAAAATTCAATTTTTGGTTTGCATGCGACACAACTCGTCGCAGGGGTATTTTATGATGTCTTTCTAAGCTGAGAAAGCGTTGCAGAAGAGCATTGAGGTGTGCTTTCTATCGTACATCCATTTTATGGAGCCTGACAATAAGATGAATAAGCGGCAAACCTCCCTGGAGACCACCATTCTCATCATTGAGCTGCTGAAGCGAATCCCTAAAAGCTGGTGGATTACTGCCCTGGAGCTGAAGCAACAGTTGGCTGAGATCGGGTTAGATCGGGATATCCACACCATTCAGCGGCATATGAAGTCTCTGGTAGAAAGCAGTCATTTCCCCATTGATATGGATGATCGCAGTAAGCCTTACGGTTACCGGTGGAGCCAGCAGGCGGTAGGCTTTACGGTGAACTCTCTGAGTATTCAAGAGTCATTGATCCTGCAAATGGCACACAAGACCTTGAAGAACCTGCTGCCCAGCAGTTTGATGGATTCCATGTCGGGCTTTTTTGAAGAGGCCAACCGAAACATCAGCCATACCCAGGATCCAACCAAGGAGATTCAGTGGTTATCCAAGGTGGTGGTAGCGCCTGAAACTCAACCTTTGTTACCACCGGAGTTACAACCGGATGTATTTAATGAAGTCAGCTGCGCGTTGTACAACAATTGTTGGCTGGATATTGCCTACAGAAACGCTGGCTGTGAAGTAAAAGAGAAAACCGTCATGCCCCTGGGACTGGCTCAACAAGGGCCGCGCTTGTACCTGGTCTGCCGTTTCCAGGGTTATAACAATGAGCGGAATCTGGCCATGCACAGGATGCTATCTGCTCGTTCAACCTCGCTAACCTTTGAACGACCAGAAGGCTTTGACCTTAAGCAATACAACGATGAGGCGCGGTTCTCGTTCGGGGAGGGAAGAAAGGTGAAACTGTCTTTCCGCGTCAATAAGAAAGCGGGGCTTCAATGCCCCGTTTTTCTTTTCAGCCATGTGTTGCAATACTCACGCCCATGACCGCCCTTCGCCTTTTAGTCGGCCTCGCTAATCCCGGTGCCCAATACGCACACACCCGCCACAATGCTGGTGCGTGGTTTATTGAGCGTTTAGCCGAGCAGCACCGCACCATACTCATGCCCGACAGCAAAGCCTTTGGCCTAACCGCGCGCATCACGCTCGCCGGTGAGGATGTGCGCCTGCTGATTCCCACCACATTTATGAATCGCTCGGGCCAAGCTGTGGCCGCTCTGGCGAATTTTTACAAGCTCGCGCCCAACGAAATCCTGATCGCTCACGATGAGCTCGATATTGGCCCAGGCCACATTCGTTTAAAAACCGGCGGAGGCCATGGCGGCCATAATGGCCTACGCGACAGCATATCAGCGCTCGGCAACCAAGCCGGCTTTCATCGCCTGCGTGTTGGCATTGGCCATCCGGGCAATAGCAGCCAAGTCACCGGCTTTGTATTAGGCCGTGCGCCAAAATCCGAGCAGCAACTTATCGATCAAGCCATCGATGAAGCACTGCGCTGCACCGAACTCATGGTCAGCGGCGATTTCGCCAAAGCCATGAATCGTATCAACGGCTTTAAAATAGACACCTAACTGACCCTCGAGGGATGCATCATGGGATTTAACTGCGGCATTGTCGGCCTACCCAACGTAGGCAAATCCACGCTTTTTAATGCGCTGACCAAGGCCAATATCTCTGCCGAAAACTTCCCTTTTTGCACCATTGAGCCGAATACCGGCGTGGTCCCCATGCCCGACCCGCGCCTCGACGCTCTCGCCGATATCGTCAAGCCCGAGCGTATCATTCCCACCAGCATGGAGTTTGTGGATATCGCCGGCCTAGTCGCAGGCGCTTCACAAGGCGAAGGTTTGGGGAATAAATTCCTCGGCAATATTCGCAGCACCGATGCCATTGCCCATGTGGTGCGCTGCTTCATCGACGACAACGTGATTCATGTTGCCAATCGCGTCAGTCCGCTCGATGACATCGATGTCATCAATACCGAATTGGCGCTGGCCGATTTAGATGCGGTGGAAAAGGCACTGCTGCGCGTCGTGAAGCAAGCCAAAGGTGGCGACAAAGAGGCTATTGCGCTGAAGGCGGTACTGGAAAAAATCAAACCCGCGCTCGATGAAGGCCTGCCCTTACGCGGCGTCGAGCTCAGCGTGGAGGAGCTCGCGACCATCAAGTCGTATGGCTTTTTAACGCTAAAGCCGACCATGTATATCGCCAACGTCAACGAAGATGGTTTCGATAATAACCCCATGCTCGATCAGGTCCGCGAACTCGCCGCCAAAGAAAATGCCGTGGTGGTGCCGATTTGCAACAAGCTCGAAGCCGAAATCGCTGAGCTCGACGAAGACGATAAAGTCGCCTTCTTAGCCGACTTAGGCATGGATGAGCCCGGCCTGAATCGCGTTATTCGTGCCGGCTACGGCCTGCTCAGTCTGCAAACCTATTTCACCGCTGGCGTGAAAGAGGTTCGCGCCTGGACCATCCCGCTGAAATGTACCGCGCCACGTGCTGCTGCCGCCATTCACACCGACTTTGAAAAAGGATTCATCCGTGCAGAAGTCATCAAATATGATGATTATGTGCAGTACGGAACCGAAAACAAAGTAAAAGAAGCTGGAAAACTATCAATTGAAGGAAAAGGATATATTGTCAATGATGGTGATGTGATGCACTTCTTGTTTAACGTGTAAGTATTTAAATAGAAA
>OODV01000428.1 GCA_900299555.1 uncultured Endozoicomonas sp. | reverse complement strand
GGCTTTCTCACCCATTTTTGATACACTGCTTTCAGTGATTTTCTTGATCATCTCCCTCAACCCCAATCATTGTTCATTGATTCGGAATAGATTCGGACTCATTCTGCCGAAACGGTATTGCAACTTTCTGGTATGATCTTACTGATTAGCTCAGAATGTCAGATATATCAAGGGGTATAGGGTTGTTTATTATTGGTAATATAGTACCTAATAGCAGGGTTTCTACGACTTTCCCTCTCCATGTGAGAGTAGGTCATCGCCAGGCACTAATCAGAGAACCCCGATAGAGCAATCTATCGGGGTTTTTTTATGTGTGGAAAAAAATCACTGCAAATATTTTATAAGTATCCAGCCATATGGAATCACTACTGTCCGGTTAAACATTCTGAAGCTCCAGAAAGCCCTGAGCAATCAATGCAGAGGTCTGGGGTATTGCTAAATAAATCAACCACCGATCGTTTTGTCATCAGGTTCAGATTAATCCTCTGGGTGCCGGGATAGTTGAGCTGAACCAAACACAGTAGCAGGTAGGCAACCATAGCGGTCAATACCTGGATTTTGACTGCATTTCCACTTCGCTCAATAAGGAGTTTGATCTTCAGATTCTGTTTAATCCATTTGAAAAACAGCTCGATCTGCCAGCGGGATTCATACAGGGCTGCTATCTCTGCCACTGTCCTGTTCAGGTCATTACTGATGAATGTCAGCACCTTACCATCCTCTTCCCGGCGGATGCGAACTCGCTGAAGGTCTGTTGGACAGGCTTTCCGGCCTTTATCTGACGAGAGGCGGATAATCTGGTCTTCCAGAATGAAATCCTCCGTGGTTTCCCGGGTTTCAATGACTTCATGGACTGCAGAAATTTTCATTATCCCCACGAACCAGGTACCCTGATTCGTCATTTCGAAGTACCAGCTGCAGTCGTCATAGGCCCGATCAAAAACGCAGGTAACACCAGGCATTATCGGTAGGTTATGCACGGCCTTGCAGTCATTTACTCTGGCGGTTGTCAGTTCAAAAAATGTCGGTATATCGGCCTCAGGATCATAAACCGTGTGCAACTTGATCCCCCCCCCCCTTAGTCTTTAGGAAGTGTGCCTACTCAAGCTGATTCAGGTTCAGATCAATCGTTGTAGAATCAATCAGGCGCACCATGTCGCTGGCAGTCGCTCGGGGCAGGCGGTCTCTGACCTTTTGCAGCAGAAAGAAAAAAGTCTCAGGTGATAGTGGTGGTTATGGCTGGTGTTAACGTTTTCCACTAGGTCACGCATGGAGACCTGGCTAGTCAGCTGTACAACATCATGGCAACGAGTTGTGTCCAACAAGGCAGTTTTCTGACTCTGTGATTGCCATTATGCCGGTCAACCATCTTTTGAAACTGGTGACGGGGTATCGCCCTGAGCAACTGGTGAAAAACACTGTTAAGACAAGGGCTATTCTAACGTAAAGCAGTAGGGACAGGCTCTTTAAGCTTCTTCCCGATTTATAACCGGACAGCAGTGTGCAAAACCACACATTTGATCCACTACCCTTTTTCAGAATCAGAACTTAGCTTAGTGATTTTCGCATTACCATCGCTACTGGCGGACACCACATGCCGACCATCGGGGTTGAAGGTGGCTGATCTGACCAAATTGTCATGGGTAATGCTGGCTTTCTCTTGCCACGATCCATTGGCACTTTGGCCAACGACTTTCGCTTTACCATCGGCACTGGCGGTCACCACATGGCAACCATCGGGGTTGAAGGTGGCTGATCTGACCAAATTGTCATGGGGAATGGTGGCTTTCTCTTGCCACGATCCATCGACACTCTGGCCAACGACTTTCGCCTTACCATCTCTACTGGCGGTCACCACATGGCGACCATCGGGGCTGAAGGTGGCTGAGTTGATACGTCTGTCATGGGTAATGGTGGCTTTCTCTTGCCACGATCCATCAGCACTCTGGCCAATGACTTTCGCCTTACCATCTCTACTGGTGGTCACCACATGGCGACCATCGGGGCTGAAGGTGGCTGAGAAGACATTGTCGTCATGGGTAATGGTGTCTTTCTCCTGCCACGATCCATCGGCACTCTGGCCAACGACTTTCGCCTTACCATCGTCACTAGCGGTCACCACATGGCGACCATCGGGGCTGAAGGTGGCTGAGAAGACATAGTCGTCATGGGTAATGGTGGCTTTCACTTGCCACGATCCATCGGCACTCTGGCCAACGACTTTCGCTTTACGATCTAAACTGGCGGTCACCACATGGCGACCATCGGGGCTGAAGGTGGCTGAGTTGACACGCCTGTCATGGATAATGGTGGCTTTCACTTGCCACGATCCATCGGCACTCTGGCCAACGACTTTAGCCTTACCATCGTCACTGGCGGTCACCATATGGCCACCATCGGGGCTGAAGGTGGCTGAGAAGACACAGTCGTCATGGGTAATGGTGGCTTTCACTTGCCACGATCCATCGGCACTCTGGCCAACGACTTTAGCCTTACCATCGTCACTGGCGGTCACCACATGGCGACCATCGGGGCTGAAGGTGGCTGAGTTGACATGCGTGTCATGGGTAATGGTGGCTTTCTCTTGCCACGATCCATCGGCACTCTGGCCAACGACTTTCGCCTTACCATCTTTACTGGCGGTCACCACATGGCGACCATCGGGGCTGAAGGTGGCTGAGAAGACACAGTCGTCATGGGTAATGGTTGCTTTAGTATCTACTTTGAAAGTTGTACATTGCTGCATCAATTTAAAAGCGTTAAAAAGGAACTGTGCATGAAAATGTTTTTGCTCTTTGTTATTTAAAAGTAAATCGATTAACTCTTTATCATTAGAAAACTGAACCAGCCAATCATGTAGTTCAACGGGATTTTTTTCAGTGACAATCTTTTTTAGTTGATCTTGGTGTGATGATGGAAACTGACGAAACCACGCTTTCGGTAGAGCATAATCATCTTCGATAACACGATTAAGTCTTTTATTGACTCGACATAAAGCGACAATACCTCGTAGAGTCAAGTATCTATTTAACTCATAAAGAACATCACTGGGTAAAGCGCAAAATTCTGCAGGTTTATGTACGCTAGATTGAGCGACCGTTTTACTACCCCAACTAACAGCAGTTGCCGCTGCCTGTTGAGTTTGATGAAATGTTGGTAAAGTATTACTGATACTATCCATTTTTTTGATTCCTTACCCGATGTGTGGGTTTCAGGCTGAGATGATGACAGATCAGCCCCTCAAATCGGGTAGGCCCCTTTTCAGCCTGAATTAAGAGGCTGCTAGTAAACTACCCAAGACTGAAGTTCGTTATCACATGAATCGAATCTATCCACTAATTTCAGATCAGAATTTCGAAGATTCTGTATAAATAACCTGTATCATTAGGCCTTAATTTTATGTGATAGTTCATTATATGGACGCTAGTTTAGGTAACGTAAAATAACCCTGATCAGAAAAAGGAAAACTTGGATGCATAGGAATTTCAAAATACATTCATCCCCAAAAAATGCACTGAAATTCCCGATTTCCGGTGATGTTCAGAGCTGTTGATCTGATACATCCCTGTCTTTTTGAGTCATCTATGGCTGTAGCTCAAGTTGCCTGTATCCATTGTCAACAAACGATCAATGTTGCTAAGAACGGGAAAGCTGAGACGGGGCACCAGCGGTATAGATGCAAGGACTGTAATAAGAGCTTCCAACCTGAGTATGGCTATGACGGCAATCTGCATAGTACTCACGAGAAGATCATAAAGATGACCATGAATGGCTCCGGGGTCAGAGATATCGGACGTGTCCTTGAGATCAGTCCAACGACGGTATTGGCTTGCTTAAAAAATTCGACCCGCCAGCAGTAACACAACTCCCCCTTCGAAACTGCCCAAGTCAAGACCATCTTCGAAATGGATGAACAGTGGTCATTTGTTGGTAGCAGGAAGCAGCAACGCTGGCTGTTTTATGCACGGGAGCCAAGTTTAAATAACGTGAGTTCGATGATAAAAGACAGGGAGCCCCTGTCATTTAGCTATCT
>OODV01000179.1 GCA_900299555.1 uncultured Endozoicomonas sp. | reverse complement strand
TGTGTAAAGGCAACTCGCCCTGGTGGCTTTTGCCTTCACGAAAATCAGGAGAGCCGTTGATGGATGAAAAAAGGTTGGCTCTGTTTTTTTAAAGCAAAAGAAAATCCATTCATCAACTCAAGAGTGATGAGAACAATGGCAGACCATTCAATTTAAAAATAAAAAAGTTTATCTACCTATATTCAACCGATCTGTTTTTAATGAGTACATTGAAAAACATGCTTGCATCTTTGAAATACTAAATCAAGAAAATAGGGGCAATTAATATCAATTTGCTCCTATTGAGTATTACTGCGTAATAATGCGTAAAACCCATTGTTTTAATTTAAGGAAATAACGATTTTTTTTGACAGTGAAGCTTATCAGCTGAATTAACCGCTTCGCTTGCCCAAAAAATGGGATTTTTTGAGGCATTAATTCTAATCGCTGATTTCACTGTCAAATAAAATAGATTATTTCCCATCAAAATGAATGGTAAAAACCACATGAAAAACACCCTGTTTTTAAGCTCTGAAAACAGAAAAAGCCCTATTTTTCAGGGCTTTTTGTACTATACTTACTAATCGGTTAGGATGATTATTACCCCATAACAACGGCACTTTCATCACTGGCATCATCCAGTTGTTTCTTGAGCGCATGAGCATTAACCAGACGACGCTTGCCGATTTTAATCGAGGGAATATAACCTCGATCAATCCAGCCCTCAACGGTTCGCTTTGTTACGCCAATGGAATCAGCAAATAACGTCACAGTAAAAAACAAGCAGGTATTATCAGCCATCACTCTTTCCTTTTAATGTTGGTGAGTAAAACAGAGAAACCACTTCCCTGTTGATTCAACATCCTATAAGTTTTGATTCATCGCTGACAATATCTTTGGTGATTTTTTATTAATCAAAGCAAGAAAAGTTAAATCTACTCATTTATAAACGGGTAGTTTCTATTTCCTGATTATAAAAAACCACGGCTTAGAATAAAAACAACATTTAAGGGTATTAAATCGTGAGCATTCGGAAAGATCATCGAACCGGAAAATGGAAAGTCGACCTACAATTAAAGCGAGGCGGTAAACGCTATCGTCGAACCTATGACACCAAAGCTGACTGCAATCAGTTTGTGAACTTCATCAAGGGACAGACCCAACTCAAGAACAAGGAGTTTATCGAGAAGGAGGATAAACGCCTGTTATCCGAGATCATCGACATCT
>OODV01000180.1 GCA_900299555.1 uncultured Endozoicomonas sp. | reverse complement strand
CGAACATTAAGCTCGAAACCCAGAGCAGCATAGACTGCTTGTAGAGTCGGTAATATAAGAGAATTGGCCAGTTCAGAAGTTACACTGGAAATGCTTTATTAATTTCAGAAATAAACTTCTCAAACGTCCGTAATACCTAAGCTCTAAAGCTGAGGAACATCTATAGCTATCAAGAAAACAAACAACCAATGGAAAATTGATTTCAGGATTGGCTGTAAGCGTTATCGCCATACCGCAACAACAAAACTGGAATGTATCCAGTACCGTGACAAGTGCATTACTGAAAAGGATAAGAAAGCACCAGAGAAAGATGATCGTACTCTGAGAGAGCTCATTGATACCTGGTACGAAGCCAGAGGCATAGAACTGGCCGACAATGAGCGCACTCTCAAGAACCTGATTCGCTTCTGTGATGCACTGAGCAACCCCATAGCCAAAGAAGTCACTACAAGGGACTGGCACCGGTATAAGAAGCAGAAGAGAGAGGCAGGCATCGGTGACAAGACCCTGAACAACATACTGGGCTATATAAACGCCGTTTATAACTTTCTGGGCAGGAACGCCATCATTGGCTACTGTAACCCCCTTCAGCCCGTAGAAAAGATCCGCACCCATGAGAAAGAGCTGATCTTCCTGAGCAGTGACGAGATCCATCTTCTATTTGAAGACATACAGAAGAACAGCAAAAGCCGCCATGTGATGATGATCACCAAGATTTACCTGTCTACTGGTGCTCGCTGGGGAGAGATCGAGAGCCGGAAAGATCACCACTTCAAGAACAATCAGGTCTACCTGACCTACACCAAGTCCAAGAAGAACCGAATTATCCCGCTAGACGAAGAACTGTTCCTGGATGTGAATCAGCACATCAGGGACA
>OODV01000431.1 GCA_900299555.1 uncultured Endozoicomonas sp. | reverse complement strand
AACATTTTTGCAGCAATTTTAGCCTTTGTTTATCTCCAGAAAATGCAGATAGCACAAGAGTTTATGAATATTTATCAGCACCAGCGCGAGTTGTTTAAGGAGACCGTTGGTGCCTTCGTTGAAAGTTTCGCAAAAGGGAAAGAGCACCTGCTACCAAAACTCGCAAGGGTCATCAATGCGTAAGTCCTATGGTTTTATCCTCTGGAATACGGGTTATAGAAGGTATTTTTCATCTGCAGCATGTGAATGCATATCACAGTCACTTGAAGCAGTGGATTACAGGGGTTTTTCACGGAGTTGCAACAAAATATCTGTCCCATTACCTGGGCTGGCGGAGGGCTCTAACTGGCATCAATGCTTTGACCACTGATCGGTTGGCCAACAAGATTTTGGAATTTATACACTTTCAACCTTTAAAGGCAACATAGCCGCCTGAAGCAATCATTAAATATTGCTTGATTATTCCCTTATCTGACTTGTTCAGATTACGGTATCGGAAATGCCTGAGAGTTGTTTCAATCCATTGATAAAACTTATCTTTTGACTCCGTCTGGCTCTATATTCGTCGTTGTCTGAAGTAGTTCCTTCATCTTCTTGAGCGTTTTAATAAGTCGTGTATTCATTATCATTTTCATCCAATAATCATAGACTAAAGTTCAGAAATTACAGGCTCATTTCATACTGGTAGAGACTCTGGTTTCTCTATGGCTATTGGCTATCATTAAAAAGGGGAATTATTGTAACCAAGGAAGAAGTATGGCACGTATAGAGGGAGTCAATCAGCAGAATCATGCGTCACTATCGGATTCCATCAGTAATTTTATAGCAGCAATTGGAAAAGGCTTTAATCGTATCATCACTTACGCTAAGGCAACCAAACATTTTCATCAACAAGCACCTAACCTCTCCCCCAAAAAACCTATTCATATGCGTGGAGCAAAGCAGGTTTCTCCACAAAATAATGTCAATCCAACCGCACTAGCATCAAAATCCAACAACGCGCAACTACCACGACAACCAAAAACATCGGGTGAAGGGGCTCATCTGTACGAAAATATACAGTACCGCAATCTGGTTTCCAGAGAGCGAGTAACCGCTCAATTTGAGCAGCCCCAACAAGTCGCCAGAAACATAATGGATGCGGCGTGGTCTTCTTATAATCAGGGTAACACCTCTTGGGGACAAAACCATGCACTACTGTTAAAAGGTGGTCTGCTTGGTCAGATTAGCACCAATATTTCTCATCACAATCAAGCCCTTAAACAACCTTTATTATCCAACAGAGGTGAAATTGAACATCAGGGGAGGCTGGTCATTGATAATTTGCAGAAAGGGATTAACCAGCTCAGTCAGCTGCTTTATCAGCAAGGCGTAATGATGCATCCAACAGAATATCAACAACTTAACGGATTAATGCAGAACCTTCAAAATGAACAGAAGCTGATGCTTCAAGTTATGGATGACCCAGGAGTTTCGAGTGTCGCAGGCTCATTGGACCTGACTCAGGCCATGGAGCTTAAGCGACTTGGATACGACCTGACGCCTACTATCGTCAAACACTTCAGTCCCTTTAACGATAGCCATCTAATACGAGGATCTGATCAAAAGTTTGGTTCAGGCGCTATCCATTCAGTTACTAAACTCCAGTTTCAGACCACCGCTGGCGTGGTCGAAAAAATCTTTAAAGGTGATGACCCAGTTGATCCTTGCCCATTTGATTCCATTACTGGCGCTGAAAACTATCTTGATAAAAGCAAACCAAGGTTTGCCACACGCAACTTTGCAGCAAAAAAATTTGACAACTTACTAGGAACCGGACTAATGCCTAGTATGGAGCTGATGGTTCACAACGGACAAGTTGGTGTACTGATGGATGTGGCCAAAGGTGTTAAGCCTTATGAACAAAGTACTAACCTAATATACTGGACCCCGGTTGAAGACGAACGTCAGCCTCAGAAAGCAGCAAAGATTCAGGAACAGCTCAACAGTGCAGAATGGCTTGATGGAATCTGTGCCCAACAGGATCGTCATGCTGGCAACCTTTTTATCGATCCGGAAGATGGCAAGGTTACACTGATTGATAATGACATGGGTTTCTACCCTGGCCTCCAACAGGTACGCACCCCTTCAAGGCCCGGAGGTTTCCGTCGGTTTGCAGGAAGTACCGCAGGGTTACCTTCAGTAATTGATGCCCGGGTTTATCAGAAACTGATGTCAATCACCCCTGCGCAGATTTACCAGCAAATGGATGGCTTGATAACCCGCCAAGAAGCTGAGTCTACGGTCAGCCGTGTGAAAGAATTGCAGAGCCATGCCAATGAGCTGAAAAGAAATGGCCGGGTTATTCAGAACTGGCAACAATGGAAAGATCCGGCAACAGGATTAAATGCTGCACAATTCCAGCGCCGCTATGCACCCGACAGCTATCTATTATCCGTTCAGGGACAAACCAGAGGTTTATAGCTATGTTTGAGCACAAACCGACACGTAACTGTTACCAATCGGCTGTTGCACTCCTGACCAGCGAGGGACTGCCCTGCCCACCGATACATCACAAGTTTATCGATAAACTTCAGCAAACCCTCTACCCAGCACTGTTCACGACGGAGCCATCCATGCCCGACCCCTATCATTACCAGTTCTACCTGAACCAGTTACTGACCGGTCAGTGTCCGCCCATGGTCGTTTTTGGCGTATCCGGTCATGGTTTTTCTTCCAGAGCAATGCATTACTATATGATTGACAAACACATTGCAGTGCTGTTTCAGGATGGTCTACCGGAAACACCGGAAGGCTGGCAGAAAAAACAGATTGTGGACTATGACCTCACCAGCCAGCTGTACATTGCCTGTCAGGATGCTGTAGAAACTAGCCATCTGGCAACCGATGAAAAACTGGTAATCTGTCGTTCATTCTTTCAGCCCGGACGCTGGGGAATCATCAAACAGTCCGGAGAAAAAGTAAAATGGGAAATGGCTGCCAACCCACTGGAAGCGGCCGTTGAATGGCTAACCGGCAAACAGGTATAATCCAGCTCACTGTACACGACAAAAATCAGAAGTGAGTCAGCGGGATCCTCTATCTTGAGGTTTTTACCACAAAATTCATCTCGACAATGGAACTTGCCGACTTACTCATCACGCAGTTTAGAACTTATCTGAACTGGAACAATTGCCGACTGAGCGTCCTCGCCTATCTTGTGCTGGGTCTGCTGCAAAAGCAGACCGTAAACTTCAAACACCTTGCAACCACCTTTCCCGGAAAGTCACAGACTGCATCTTGTTACCGCCGCATTCAGCGATTCTTTCTCGAAGTGGTTTTTGAGGAAGCTGTTACAGCCCTGATGATCGCAGGCCTGCTTGCACCTGAAGGCAAATGGCAACTCAGCATGGATCGAACTAACTGGATGTTTGGGGTTTTCAAAATCAACATCCTGTTTCTGGCTATTAACTACAAGGGCCTCTGCTTTAGAGCTTCACTGGTACATTCGATTTAATTTTTATATGAGTTAAACCAACCGTCACACATAATAAATCCAGGCGGTTGTGATGTACTCTTTAGAACAAACAAAAATATTAAAAGAACTTTCGTTCTATATTACTTTCCTTACCAGAGCTGTTTCTGCGAAAGCTGCACCAGTGTTTTGCGAATTGCTCATTGGTAGCATGCTCTCCGGTGAGGGGTTCCTGACTCAGGCTCTGCTTGCCATCCAGTACGATAAAGTCTGGAGCAGCTATCATCATTGGGTTGCCTTCGGGTGCTGGCGTTGGCGAAATCTTGCTCATCAACTGACACTGTTAGTCAGTTCCAAAGCACCTGAAGAGGAACCGGTTCCCGTTATTCTCGATGACCTGATCCTTGAGCGTTGTTCAGAGAACGCGCCTGCCTGTCGCATCCACCGACAGCACAGCCAGAAAAAGAACCGTGC
>OODV01000397.1 GCA_900299555.1 uncultured Endozoicomonas sp. | reverse complement strand
ATCAATCAGTGGCACCGAGCCGGTTCGGATCGTCACCTCATCGTCATTCTGCGCCACATAGCTAAAGACGATTGCACTGTCAGGATCGGGCAAAGCATCCAGAGTGATTGCAGCAGAACCCGTTGCAAAGATAATGGTTCCAGAGCCAGAGCCTTCCATCTGACCTGCGCCAGTATCACGAATGTCCTGCCATTTCCCGAGGGCGATATAGCTGACCACCAATGTTCCCGGCCTTGGCTTGGCCTCGGCCATATTCAGGGTGTAGTTAAAGCCCCGATTCTGGTTGGTGATTGGAATAGCACCACTGATAGCTGCACCTGTAATGGCCACGGCAGGCTGATAAGTGGCATTGGCGGTAGCCGTTGTATAGCTGCTCGCTCGCCAGACGTTAATCTCCCCGAGGTCATAATCCACGGTTAGCTTGCTGTAATTATTGGTCCCGCTTTTATGGAGCAGATTTCCCGCACCGTCATCTTCAAAGGTGCCGCCATCGAGGGACAGGGAGAGGGTTTTGGGCAGCACGCCACGCTGGACATAGGTTCGGCTCTGGTTGCCGGTAATATGCACAAAACGGCAGCTGACCGAACGAGTAGTGCCAGCGGTGGCTACCATGGTTTTGCCGGTATAGCCTCCGTATTGATCCAATAGTGGGCTTTCCACCTTGGCACTCGGCACCAATGGCGCATAAACGCTCTCGGCCTTAACCGTTAAGTCGCCAGCGGTCACATTGGCACTTAATGGCTGAATACCATAATAACGAGAGGTGTCGGCTATCTGAGTGCCATAAATAGTGCTGGTTTCTTCCTCCGGTTCTCCGGGGACTGGTTGCGCTCCGACAAAGGTAGTCACCAGTGGCGCACTGATCTCCATCTCCACTTTACGCCGGTTAAAATCCACATACTCTGAACCGTTGTGATAGGTAAACGTGACCACCGAATGGTCAACTGCAGTAATACGAACAAACTGGCTGGTTAAGCCATCGGGAGTGGTGAGCTTATAGACCTCGCCAATTTCAGGGACCGCCCATTCCTCACGCTGATAGCCGACAATGGCACGCTGGCCTTCCAGCTGATCGCCGACCAGTTCCCACGATGCCTTAATGCCGGGGACAACATAGCTTTCTATTCTGTCTCTGGCATCCAAACGCTCATCGGTCTGACTGTCGGTATTGAACAGCAAAACACTGACATTCTTATCCTTGGGAGGCTCGGTCAGGATCAAATGACTGCCGAGATAAATGTCATTGTTATCGGTACTGATCCCAATAAACGCCTTTCGCAAGGCCACATCACCAATGGTTCGGTCGATCCGGGAAATATCCTGAAAGAGATTATTGACGTTGCCATCAATCACCTCGTTTCCAGTCACCCGACCGCCACCGTCTTCCTCATCCGTGAGGCGCTGGCTTTCGAAGAGTTTTACATCATCATTGTTAATAGCCATCGGTTTTCCTTTTCTTCAGGCGAAAAAAAACCGCCAATTTGGCGGTTATTTCGGATTCCGGTTAATTGTCAAAAATCATCTCGGTGTGTTGCCATGGGCTGCTTCTTTCTGGTGAAAAACTCAAGAACCTTTCGTTTAAAGCGTACTCTCCTTCGCTTTCGTTCTTCAATACTCCACTGTTTTTCTCGCTTTTCTTCTTCCTGCTCAATCAGAGCTTGTCGTTCTGCCACATACTGTTCAGAGATGTCGGTTATTTTTTGGAGTCTGCCTTCCAAAAACACCACCTTTTTGACATCGTTGTACTCAACTGCAGGAGCACTGCCGTGGTTACCACGCCCCAGGTTACCTACCCAGTCTTTTCCAAGAATCACCTCACCAGAATAATCCAGAGGCAACCATACATCGGTGTAACTCCGACCCAGAATAAAGGCATACGCAGGATCATCGGGTTTTGGAAGAGGGTCAGGTTTAACGCCATTGACCAATGGGTCATCGTCGAAGACACCTAAAGTCATTGATCGAGCAAACAACTGACCATCTTTACATTCATAGCTGACAATATAACCTGCCCAACAAAAAGTGCCGATAGAGGACACTTTAATCCCCAGCATATCCGGGTGAAATATTGGATGAGGATCTGCTTTGGTAACACTGTAAGAAGCATCATCAATGGTAAGGCTGCTTGTGAGCTGGTTGGTCATCGTTATTACTCTCCCTGACCTATGAACCGACCGAATCATGACACGGTTATAAGCCTTAATGAAAGATGGTAATAACTGTTATCGGCTGGGTAAGCTTCTTCGATTACCTGAGTCGCTGAGACAGGGCTGCCAGCGCTTCTATTGAAAATAACATTTAACCGTCGCATGTCTGATAACGTCAGGATCATGACTTTATCTGGCTCCGAGCTCAAATTTTGAAGCTCTGATACTGTTTTGCGCGAAACCCATCCTGCATTCTGGCCTCCAGTCAGTAAAATAGGACGACCATGCATTTTTATCTGCTCCTGAACCAAGAGTGCTCCGGTTAAACTGCGTTCCTGGCTTTGCTCCACAGGGTTCCAGTCGAACTCATTGATCCAGAGCAGATCGTCCGGGAGGGTAATGGTATCCAGCATCATCAGACCGTCCTCATGCCTGCGTTTTTCAGGGCTTCCAGCAGTTTGGTTTCATCCGTTGAATCAATGCCGACATTGACCGCACCGCCGGGATATTCGAGCCGGATAATTTTCTGCGGAGTCGGTTGTGTAGTTCGGGTGGTTGGTGTCGACGTGCTCACCTGGCTCTCTTGTAGGGCTTGGGCTTTTTCATTGCTGGCCTGCCGGATACGTTCGTTGTAAATCTGCTCACTAATCCGCAGGGCAGAGGTGATATTCTTGATCGCTTCCTGATCCCCTTTGGCGATAGCCTCGGCCTGCTGTGCCTTCAGATCGTCACGCTGCGTTTGATAACGGCGTTGCTCAATATCCGATTGCCTGCCCTGCAATTCATCCAGTTCATCTTGCAGACTGTTGAGGGTATTTCGGGAACTGTCGCCCAAACTGTCCATGCTCTGCTCTGCCGAGCGAATGGCATTGTTGAGGCGGTCTAAATCCTGATTGTTCAGGAGGTTCATCGTATCAGCGGCTCGCTCGCCCTGCCGGATAAAGCTCCGGGCAACCGTTCCACCCTGTTCATAACTTTCTAACAGTTCTTCAAGGGCTATTTTCTGCTCCAAGTATTGGCTTTTGACATAGGCAGCATTTTTCGCAGTCTCATTCATCCAGCTACTTATGCCGGTGACATCGAAGGCATAGGAGTGCTGTAGCTTGTTAAGTTCTTCTCTGGTTTCTTCGAGCTGACTTTTCAGTTCAGCAATACTACTGATCGCCTGCTCGGTGTTGACGTTGCCTACGCCATTCATCGCCACAAAGGCATCGTGGGCCGCACCACTCATGCCCTGTAGTTCTTCGGCCAGAGTGTTGTAATGACCGGCCATAACTCCGGCAATGGAAGCGGTGTCTTCAAGAGCTGCTGTTTGTTGCTCACCAGCCTCGGTGACTTTATCAATACTCTGGCTTGTGCCTTCCGCCTCCTTTTTCAATTGCGCCAGCTTCTGGCGACTGGCCTCCAGTGCCCGGGCATATTCTTCCTGAGAGAGTGTTCCGACAGAAAAGGCTTCGGCCAGTGCGACGCCAAGGCTGGCTAATTCGGTGCGGGTTTCAGCAGCGTTGATCTGGTTGATGGCATCCGCTGCATCGGTAAACGCTGCTTTGGTGGTTGCTGCTGCCTGCTCTGCGGTTTGGCCAGTCTGCTCAATGTCCGCCCGGTAGCGCTCCTGTTCCTCTCGTACCTGATCCCAGGTCACCTTACTTTCACGACGAATGTCTTTTTGTGCCTGTTCATGCTGTTTCGAGAGGGCTTTGTAAATCCCCACCAATGCGTCTTTGGCGGCATTGGCATCTTCAGCAGTTTGTTTGGCAAACTCTTTGCCAAGAGCGCGCAGATACTGAGTGGTTGCCTGCATCTCTTTGGCAATGGAGTCAGCCCCCACGACCTCTGCCAGTTTGCCCCAGCCGAAGATGATTTCTCCGACGGTATAGAGAAATGAGGTCGCAAAGCCTTTCACCGCCAGTGTGAAACTATTGAAAAAGAAAGTGACGGTATTGCCAGTTACCGTGAAGGCGGTTTTCAGCTTATCCATCACCGTAGTGATGGTGGAAAAGCTGGTTTCTAACTTTGAAACAAACCCGTCAAAAGAAAGGCCAGACAGCGCCGATTGAATGGCCTCGCCCATGGCAATAAAGGCATTGCTGATCTTTTTCGCCAGGGCCTGCAAGCGACCGTCCTGATTCATCGCCTCTATTTTCAGGGCAATGGCACCCAGCAGGTTCTTGGTGTATTCCAGGGCACCACTGTCGGCAATTTCAGCCAGGAACTGCTGCCAGCTGTCTTTCAGGTTGCTGACATAACCGGACAGCAAGCTCATATTTTTGGCTGCTGCGCCTTCAGCACTTTTGCCTATTTCGGCAATCAGCAAGGCGATAGTATCCCGTCCCAGCTTCCCAGCAGACGACAGCTTCTGCAACTCCTGTACATTTTTACCAGTGGCCTTTTCCAGCAGTTCCCACACCGGAACGCCACGCTCGACCAGCTGTAGAATCTCCTCCCCCTGAAGTTTCTGTTTTGCCCAGGCCTGACCGACGGCCAGTGTGATGCCATTCAGCCGCTCCATCCCGCCGCCCAGTTTGGAAGCCTGGTCGACAATGGCCTGCATCGACCCATCCATGGGATCCAGACCAAAGGCTTTCAGCCGTACAAACGCTTCAGAGACTTCTTCCAACTGGAATGGCGTGTTGCGGGTAAAGTCCTTAATCCAGGCCAGCGCCCGTTCACCTTCCGCCATGGAGCCCATAATGGCTTCCAGCTGAACACGCAGGCGCTCAAACTTATCGCCGGTAGTCAGGATGGACTCAATACCACGTTTGATGGTGTACAGACCTGCCCCTGCTGCGACCAAGCCAACGAACCGTCTGGTTAGGCGACCAATACCCGATGATGCCTGCTGGGCATCCCTCGAAATGCTCTTTAACCCAGAGCGTCTGAAACTCTTTGAGGCTTCTTTGACCCGGGTATTTGCTTTCTGGAAAGCCGCTGACGTTTCCCGTATTTCCTGGGCAACCCGCTCCTGCTGTTGGGCCAGCTGGCGATTGGAAAGTCCCGTCTGCCCCAGACTTTTGCGCAACTCAGCCAGCTTCTGTCGCTGCGTATGGTAAGACTGGTTAGCTGACACCACCGCTTTACGGGCAGATTCTAGCCTGCGCTGTAGAGTCTTTGTGGGTTTCTCTGCCTGCTGATATTCCCGGGCCAACCGTTCAACCTTCGTCTCAGCTTCGCGAAAAGCCCGGCCAGCCTCACGCACAGCAGACGTCTGCTTTTGGAAAGACGACAACAATCGTTTTTGCTGTTCCAGTTCAGTGAGTTGACTCTTGAGGGATTGGGCTGTACTACGCAGGGAGTCCAGGGAGGCGGCAGACTGCTTAACCGGACGTGACAGGGTATCCCGCGCTTTCAGCACCAACCGAAGCGCGGTTTCTTTGATGGAGGGCATAGGACACTCGGCGGGTTATTGGGCCAGATCCAGCTGCATAAACGGACTCAGGCCCTGACCGGTAATGGTAGGATCCGACAGCACATCGAGCTGTAAGGGAATGTTGGCAAAGTCATCGGAAATAAAGCCGAGGTTCTGTACCGGTGAGAACTTGACCCGATGTACCCGGATATTAAACGGCAGCCCTTCCTGGGCATCATTCAGGCCTTCCATAAAGAGCACAAACTCCCGACCGGACTCCACCAGTGCCTGAACCATATTGGCAGGTAGTGGTGCATAGCTAACCTTGATCCCCAGGTTATCAATACCACCACCGTCAATAACCTTGATGCCTGACTGAGTCAGCTCATAATCATCACCAGCAACGAGCATAGTATCCAGGCTGTCTTTGACCGTGATGGACTGATTAAGGTCCGGTAGCCGTTTAAACGGAATCAGTTCATCCGCTACGCCATGGCTAACCAATAGTTCATCGGTAATTGCAGTAGTGCTTGCCTGGTTGACCGTCCCCCGTAACGCCAGAGAAATATTACTGGCTGTGAAATCATGAGCCACCACACTGGCGGTAATGCCCGACACCCGACTGATCACATTACGGTTACCTCCGCCACCCAGGTAGTTTTTCAGCTCCTTGCGATCCTCTTCAAAACTGAAGGTAAACTCGCTGACATTGCCAATGGGCAACAAGGGGGCCGACTGGTCATAGGGCTGAATATGAATACTGCCTGCGCCAATAAAGCTACGATCCACCGTGGACATAGGATGCTCCTGCATTTGATTGATTGTTGAATGGTAGGTCAGAGAATGACGTCAATGATCAGCTGAATGTCTGCAAAAGAGAGTTGACCAGGATTGGGGGCAATATCGAACTGGGTCTCGCTGAGCTGAGTACTTCGGGCCTCAGGTACCCATCGCTCACCGGTAGTAAATAACGCTCTGATTGAGCGGGTCAGATCCATCAGGGCATAGGTGCTTTCTTCATTGGTTTTGATGACAACGCTGACATTCAGATTCATCTGCATCTTGACCCGATTCCCCTGCCGCCCCTGCTCCTGGAGTGATTCCAACTGAACCAGAATGGCAGGCTTGGGTAGTTTCTCATCCACCCCCAGTGCGGGGTAACCCAATAAAACGGTAGGAGTGACTTCCGTCAGGCGATAAACCAGCGCTTCAACAATTCTGGCTTCAGGACTCGATGTTGAAGGCATAGTTGAGCTCCTGCTCCATCAAGGTAGTGAACCGATCCAGAAGCACCGACTCCAGCTTATGTAATACGGCACTGGCTGAATCCCAGATACCAACTTCTTTCTTTTCCAATGGAAGACCCATCCACATCATTCGGCCTGACGTCTTGGACCGCTGAAACTTATGACGCCACTCTTCTTTGCGTTCGAACACCATGGGGTGAGTGGCGTTGACCGGCTGCATCAGAAAGGCACCTTCCCAAAAACGACGACCGGTTCGAACACCATTTCTGGTCTGGATGGGTTTACCCAGATAATGCGCCGGTATATCCAAAGCCCCTATCCAGATGATCAGGCTGTAGTTCTGCCCTGCCCGATCGCCAGGCTGATACAGAGATACTCTCACCCGCCCCAGGGATTTCAGCACTTTTTGAGAGATACTCTGCTGTCTGGCCAACTCACGCAATACGCGTCGTTCGGCAAACCGTGAGAGCTTGCGTAGTGATCGAGCAATCGCTTTGCTGACTTTCTCAGGTGCATGATCGAACTGTTCAATGAGTTCATCAACTATGCCGTCCAGCTCCAGATCAAGTTTCATGGAGCCCCCACCAGGTCAGTTGACCATCGTCTTTCAGTTTCTGATCAACCATCCATTGCTGATCTGCTGACTGGACTTCATCGCCACGCTGCAATTTGAGGCTCGCTGGCAACGTAATGGACGTGACCGTTTGCAAAACCGCTTCATACTGACCGGCAGGTACCAGCGCTTTGGAAATGATGCCC
>OODV01000127.1 GCA_900299555.1 uncultured Endozoicomonas sp. | reverse complement strand
CGTGTTCGTTTCCTGAAAAGCCCGGACTTTCTGGTCTCTTCACTCTATCTGAAGAAACCGGAGCGCATTGAAGCGCTGTTGATGGTGATGACACTCTGCCTGATGGTCTATGCTGCTATCCAGCACAGAATAAGGTACGAACTGAAAAAGCGGAGTCGTGTGTTTCCAAACCAGAAAAAGAAGCCCTGCCAGAATCCAACAGCAAGATGGGTCTTCTTCTGCTTTCAGGGGATTAATGTATTAACGGTCAATAATCAGGAACAGCATGTGGTCGGTTTGAAGGAAAAGCAGTGGACGATCATCCAAATTTTAGGCATTTCTTACGAATCGGTTTATTCCTGATAGGGGTGGTGAAAGACAGTTAATAGAATATTTCCAATAATTTTTATCGAACATCAATCCCATAAATTTTATTTCTAAAAACTCATAAAATCTTTAACCTGAAATATAAAAAATAAAAACAGGGAACAAATCCCTCCCCTAAACATTCATAAATTTAGAAAAATAAACCCGAGCCCAATATTTACACAAAAAAAAACTGCAATTACTTGCAGCTTTTTGAGGTTCGCAGAATTTTACATCAGGTTTTTATAGTCTCTTCATATCGCTGAAGCCCATACTTACGCATTTTCTCAACCAGTGTTGTTCTTCTAATTTGCAGTTTGTCAGCAGCTCTGGCAACCACACTATTGCAGTCACTCAGCGCTTGCTGGATTAAGCTTTTCTCAAGGCGAGTAAGATACTCTTTAAGATTCAGCCCTCCCACAGGTAAAACAGCAAGATCCTCAGACGTTGCATTTCCCGCTGGCTGAATGCTGTCCGGGAATAAGTCAGCAACGCCATCATCTTCCTGACTGATCAAATCCAAATGACAGAAACTATCCGGTAAATCCTGAACCCCAATAACACCATAGGGATACATGATGGCCAGGCGTTCAAGTAAATTAGCCATTTCCCGTACATTCCCGGGCCAATCATGTCGGCAGAGGGATAAAATTGCCGCTGAGCTGAGACGAATTGAGCCCCGCCCCTGTTTCTCCATATTGTGAGTCAACTCATTAATCATGAGTGGAATATCTTCAGGGCGCTCTTTAAGAGAAGGCATCTCAATGGGGAATACATTCAATCGATAATAAAGATCTTCCCTGAAGCTTCCCTCTGAAATCATACCCTCTAGATTCTTATGGGTTGCGGCAATAATTCTGACATCAACTTCAACCTGCTCTGTCCCACCGACCCGCTCAAATGTTCTTTCTTGAAGAACCCGAAGCAGCTTCACTTGCATATGTAAAGGCATATCACCTATTTCATCAAGAAACAGGGTGCCTCCCTGAGCAAGCTCAAACCGTCCTTTCCGAGTTGTAACCGCCCCCGTAAATGCGCCCTTTTCATGACCAAATAATTCACTTTCCAGCAAATCAGTTGGGATAGCGCCACAGTTAACTGGCACAAAAGGAGCACTTCTACGATAAGAATGTTCATGGAGGTTGCGAGCAACCACTTCTTTACCCGTACCGGACTCACCAGTGATCAAAACATTGACGTCCCGATCGGCCACCTGAGCCATTGCTGCCCGAACTTTTCGAATTCGTTCACTCTTGCCAACCAATCCACGAAACAGCTGCACTTGCTGGTTATAGCCAGTCTGATGAGCCTGACGCCACTGCTCACGATAGACCTGACCATAATGAAGGCTCGATAGAAGCTGGGGCTTACTGCATGGCCAGTCCACTCGGGCAATAATCTGTCTTGCAAGTGCAATAGGCAAATTACTTGGCAATGCTTCCGAAATCCTGACTACCGGCACACCACCACACCAACTCTGGATTCTGGAAAGCATTCCCTGGAGGGAACTTTCTGCCTGGAGAAAATCACCAAGAAATAAAGCCCTGAAGGTTTCGGGAGGAAAAGCACTGACGGCATCTTCCCAGTAGACGGCTCCTATAGCTACTGTTTGATACCCCATAAATTGCAAAATTGTGCTGAAGTCATGACGACGCTGCTCTGCGTCTTCAATGATGAGTACTTGCTCAGCTGTTTCCATAAGACGACGGTCCCTGTCATCCGATTAATAAATACAGCAAAGATACAAATATTCGAAATTAAACTACCTCTTATTATTTCAGTAAAGAACCAAAAAGTGAGTTCGTCAAATTTTTGTTTGTTTTTTATTTCGAAAAAACATAAAAGAAAAATATTTAGCATATAAGGACGCAGAAAGCCCCGATTAAATTTCAGGGTCTGAAGACCAAGATATCAATCAGAATACTCAATGCATTCTTCCAACAGTCGCCGCCCTCTTATCATCAGCGTTAGCCACACCTTCAATATCCATATAGCTCTCCAGCTGACCCGTCACATAATTCAGGCTGGTACAAATATTAGTCGTCGGGAAGTCAAAAAAAGCATTTTTAGTGTTAATAAAATGCATTAGCCGCCAACACCATTTGTACCGAGTCTATTGGTACAAATGGTGTATCAATAAACAGTCAGATCCATGTAACGTTGTTAAGAGTTCTCTACTTCCCCCTGCTCATATGACTTTCACGGATAAAGCCCCTTCGGAACAACAGACATGAGTGATGTTTAAGGTCATTCCTCCACACAGTGGAAAAGAAGGAAACAAACTCTATATAATACGCGGCAATTTCAAACCGACACCCACACAGAGACTGACTGTCAATGAGCTATTCATCTATTCCTGCTGGCAAAAATCTCCCGGAAGATATCTACGTAATCATCGAAATTCCTGCTAATGCTTCTCCGATCAAGTATGAAGTCGACAAGGATATGGATGCCATTCTGGTTGACCGTTTCATGGCAACCCCCATGTTTTACCCAGCAAACTACGGCTACATCAACCAGACCCTGGCCGACGATGGCGACCCTCTGGATGTCCTGGTAGTTACCCCATACCCGGTCATTCCCGGTTCTGTGATTCGCTGCCGTACCGTAGGCATGCTTAACATGTCTGATGAAAGTGGTCGTGATGAAAAGCTGATCGCCGTTCCTCATGACAAACTATCTGCCATCTATAAAGATGTGAAGGAATACACTGACCTGCCAGCTCTGCTGCTTCAGCAGATCGAGCACTTCTTTGAAAATTACAAAGACCTTGAGCCAGGAAAATGGGTCAAGATTGATGGCTGGGAAGGTTCCGAAGCGGCCCTGGAAGTCATTAAGAAATCTGCCGCAAACTACAAAGGCTGATTTTCTTTATTCTGAGCTCAGGTTTTCTGGCCTGAGTTCAGACAATCCTGCTTTTTGAAACAGTATTAATCACTTCCCCTTGCATCTCTGATATATCACTGCAAAATAAATAGAACTCATCATTATAAATCGCAGGTTGTATGCCAACGCTATCTCTTCGCCTGATCTGGCCTTTATTGCTAGGCCTGTTGATATCCTTGCCTGCTCAAGCCAGCCTGACCCAGCTGTTTGGCTCCGATTCCAGTGAGAGTCTGTTATTTCTCCCTGTTGAAGAAGCATTCCGGTTCACCGGGCGAATTGAGGATAATAAAGCCATTATTGATGTTCAGGTCACACCGGAACACTACCTTTATAAGCACCGTTTTACTTTTACGCCTGTCACCGATATTTCGAAGCTGGAAACGGCTGCCTACCCTGATGGCGAACAGATTTTTGACCCTTATTACAATAAAGAGCTTGAGATTTTCAGTGAGAATTTCATTGTCGAGCTACCAGTGAACTATTCAGGCAATCTTCCTGAACTGGAAATTGGATTTCAGGGCTGTGCCAAAGCAGGGCTTTGTTACCCTCCCCATAAACTGACCATCCCTCTGATTACTCAGACTGAAACCAGTGAACCGCCCAAGGCCAGCAAAACCATTCTCTCAGAGATGCCTGGCTCAGAAAGTGCCTTCCGGCAGCAACTCGAGCAAAACAGCCTCCCGATCACATTGATTCTCTTTGTACTGGCAGGCATTGGCCTGAGCCTGACTCCCTGTGTTCTGCCAATGTTCCCAATACTCTCCAGCCTGATCCTGGGAGCCAAAGGGTTAAGTAAAGCCAGAACCTTTACCCTGACGATGACTTATGTTCTTAGCATGTCCATCACCTTTGCGGCTGCAGGTACATTAATGGGGCTGTTTGGAGCCAGCCTTAATTTACAGGCAAAACTTCAATCCCCCTGGCTACTGGTGCCTATGGCTATCCTCTTTGTGCTCCTGGCTCTGAGTATGTTCGGCCTGTACGAACTGCAGCTGCCCGCCCGGATTCGAGATAAGCTCAGTGGTAATCAGCAAAGATCCGGCAGCTTATATGGTGCCGCGGTGATGGGGTTACTATCAGCGCTGGTCGTCTCGCCCTGTGTCTCTGCACCACTGGCGGGTGCCCTGATCTATATCAGCTCAACGGGTGACTCACTGTTTGGCGGCTTGACACTGTTTGCCCTTGGCTTGGGAATGGGGCTTCCATTGTTTGCCCTGGCCATGGGCGGGCGTCACTGGTTGCCGAAATCAGGCTCATGGATGAATGGTGTCCGAGGGCTGTTTGGTGTTCTTCTGCTTGGCGTCGCCATCTGGATGCTGGAAAGAGTCATCCCTGCCACAGTGACCTTGTTCCTCTGGGGATCACTGTTTATTGGCAGTGGTACTTTTCTGGGTGCGCTCAACTTTTCAGTCGACCTGGCCGAAGAAACAGCAAGCCGGAAACTCCGGCAGGTCATTGGTATTCTGTGCCTGATCTATGGAACCTGCCTGATTGTTGGTGCTGCCATTGGCAACAGTGATCCACTGAGGCCACTTTACCGTCAAAACAGCCCATCAACGTCAATGATCTCTGACAAAACGGTAACATCAGGTTTCAGAACCGTTACCACGGTGAGCGAACTGAATAGCATGCTTGCAGAAGCAGCCAGCAATCAACAGCCTGCGCTGGTTGATCTCTATGCTGACTGGTGTATTTCCTGCAAAATCATCGAGCGCACCGTTTTCCCTGACCCACTGGTTGCAGAGCAGCTTGCCGCTATTACACTGATCAAACTGGACATCACCGACAACACCAGAGAACATCAGCAGTTTCTCAACCAATATCAACTGTTTGGCCCACCAGCCATGCTGTTTTTCGACGCTGCCGGGCTGGAACTGCCCGCTTTGAAATCACAGGGTGAAATCACGGCCCCCCAACTCCACCAGAAGCTATTAAAGCTTCTGCATACGCTTGATGTCTAAAGATGTCTGAAACAGGCATGAAATTCTTCGTAACTGTCGTTAACCTCCTGTAACACGCGCAAACTGGACGCACCATTGACAATGGGGCAAAATGCCTGATCAATAACGATTGCAATGTGCTTCAGAAAGAATTTCCTTTCGCCGGAAATCAAGAGGATAAACATGGCAGACATTCTTGTGCTCAACGGCCCAAACCTGAATTTACTGGGTACCCGAGAGCCCGGTGTGTATGGAGCAACCACACTGGAACAGATCAGCCAGAACCTTGTTCAGTTGGCTGCCGATGCAGGCCTTGGCCTGGAAAACTTCCAGAGCAATGCAGAACACCTCCTGGTAGAACGCATTCATCAGGCAGGTCTGGATAAGGTACGCTTCATTATCATCAATCCGGCAGCGTTCACTCATACCAGTGTTGCGTTGCGGGATGCACTGCTGGGCGTCGCCATACCGTTTATTGAAGTACATCTTTCGAACGTCCACCGCAGAGAGCCTTTTCGCCATCACTCCTATTTCAGTGATGTGGCTGAGGGTGTCATTGCCGGTCTTGGGCCAAAAGGTTATGAACTCGCGCTGACTGCCGCTATGGAAACACTTGCCAGACAGCCATGAGTCAAATTGCCAGGAGGCTGCCCACAAGATAGATCGGAAGGCAGCCTCTTGAGTTCATTTAAATGACCGTGCGGGCATTTAAACCGCTGCATGGACAACGTAAAAAACTGACTACCCAATATCTGACGTTTTGACGAGTCGAACGTTCGATTTTTGGAAAAAATCAACCACACTGGCCGGCCGGTTCTGCCAGTACAAGCATTTGAGACTGACTATGGATATTAGAAAAGTAAAAAAGCTCATTGAGCTGCTGGAAGAATCAGGTATCGATGAACTCGAAATCCATGAGGGCGAAGAGTCTGTTCGCATCAGCCGATACTCCAAGAACGCCCCGGTCGCTCATGCCCCAATCGCCTACCCTGCGCCTGCACCGGCTGCAGCCCCAGTCGCAGCAGAAGCGGCACCAACTGCTCCAACGGCTGACCCAGTACTTTCCGGGCATCAGGTCAAGTCTCCAATGGTTGGTACTTTCTACAGCTCTCCATCCCCAGAATCACCGGTTTTCGCTAAAGAAGGTCAATCGGTTAAGGAAGGCGATGTACTCTGCATTGTTGAAGCCATGAAAATGATGAACCAGATCAAGGCGGATAAATCCGGCACGATTACGGCAGTTCTGGTTGAGAATGGCCAGCCAGTAGAGTACGACCAGCCCCTGTTCACCATTGCCTGAGAGTCCCGTTATGCTCGATAAAGTCGTTATAGCCAACCGGGGCGAGATTGCTCTTCGAATATTAAGAGCCTGCAAAGAACTGGGCATCAAGACCGTTGCGGTTCACTCCAAAGCCGATGCAGACCTTATGCATCTGCATCTGGCGGATGAGTCTGTCTGCATTGGTCCAAACAACCCGGCAGAAAGCTATCTCAATATTCCTGCCATTATCAGTGCAGCTGAGGTGACTCATGCCACCGCCATTCACCCGGGGTATGGTTTCCTGTCAGAAAATGCCGATTTTGCTGAACAGGTAGAACGCAGTGGCTTTACCTTTATCGGGCCTTCTGCCGATGTTATCCGCCTGATGGGTGACAAGGTTTCCGCAATTGAAGCCATGCAGAAAGCAGGCGTACCGACTGTTCCAGGCTCCAACGGTGCGCTGACTGATGATGACAGTCGTACCATGGCCATTGCCCGGGATATTGGTTACCCCGTCATCATCAAAGCCGCTGGCGGCGGTGGTGGCCGTGGTATGCGCGTAGTGCACAACGAAGAAGAACTGATTGCTTCAGTAGCTCTGACCAAATCAGAAGCCGGTGCTGCGTTCAACAACGATACGGTCTATCTGGAAAAATTCCTGCAGAACCCACGTCATGTTGAGTTTCAGGTACTGGCGGATGGACAGGGCAATGCCATTCAGCTGGGTGACCGCGACTGTTCACTGCAGCGTCGTCATCAGAAGGTCATCGAAGAAGCACCGGCTCCTGGCATTCCTGAAGCAAAACGTCAGGAAGTGGCCAGTGCCTGTACCCGTGCCTGCATCGAACTGGGTTACAAAGGTGCCGGTACCTTTGAATTCCTTTATGAAAACGGTGAGTTCTATTTCATTGAAATGAACACCCGGGTTCAGGTTGAACATCCGGTGACGGAAATGATCAGCGGTCTTGATATCGTTAAAGAGCAGTTGAGAATAGCCAGTGGTCTGCCACTGAGTGTTCGCCAGGAAGACATCGAACTCAAAGGTCATTCCTTCGAGTGCCGTATCAACGCGGAAGACCCAAAAACCTTTATGCCATCACCCGGCAAGGTTGTGCAGTTCCACGCACCGGGAGGCAATGGTGTTCGTGTTGATAGCCACCTATACAACGGCTACAGCGTCCCCCCTTACTATGACTCACTGATCGCCAAGATCATCAGTTATGGTCCGGACCGCGAAACAGCACTACTCCGGATGAAGAATGCGCTGGACGAAACAGTCATTGAAGGGATCAAAACCAATATCCCCCTCCATCAGGATCTGGTAACCGACCCGCACTTCAAAGAAGGCTGCGTAAGTATTCACTATCTGGAGAAAAAACTGGCTGACTAAAGTCACTGTTTCTTCGTCTTCACAAAATAAAGGCCATTACCTTCCGGGTATGGCCTTTATTTTGTATACCCTCTGATTGCTCAGCCAGTATCTGTTTATGAAATATTTGAACCAAAACAAGCACTTACCACAACCGCTTGTTTCTACTGATATTATCTTGACCTTTCGTACCATTTTTTCGAGGCATGTCGATCAAACGTCGTAAACATGCCAACCCAGCTTTTTTGGTGAGCTCAATGTGCCAAAACCTTCTGTAACCTTTGTGATATGCAGGAGTTCAAGGATTGATGTGATTTTTAGTAAACAACGCAAGCCACCCGCCTGGATCTTGCTGAAATTCAGACATATAAGGGTGGTATCCATCGAGCTCACGCTGATTAGTATGGAATAGAAACAGATGAAAAAAAATGACCGACAAGTTGAATTTTTTCAATTTATTTTGCTCTAATAGTTTTTGTTACTTTATTGGAAGCTATAAACTATGCATGGTTTAAATCCTAATCCTACAACCTCTACAGGCTCATTGGCACCACCTGATTATGATTCAGCGCTTGCAGACTCTATAGGGCCAGAAGTTAAAAGGTTTATTGAAGAAAAAGGCGGGTATAGTAGTGAGCCATTAGGTAAAAAAATAATCGAATATTTAATCTCTCATCATAATAAAACTTTTAGCCAGAATTATATTCTGGGTAGTGCCCACAGGGTTCAGGAAACCCAACCTAGTGAGACATCAGCTTCAGATATAACCCGACAAAAAGTTTTGGAAAAATACCCTGATATGGATTCCAGGATTGTATCAATATTAACTGCCAACCGGTCAGATTTTGATGGGATATTTAGAGAAAACCGGATCTTTCTAAGAGATATAATTAGCACCTACATCGATCAGGAATTGATTCATGTAAGTAAAAAGCAGGATCGATTTAAAGATTTTGAACACTATATTTCCACTACTAATATTAGAACTAACTTTGATGAATTACGATCAATGGACAATCCTATATATATAAAAGAATCTCTTCAGAGCAATTTTCTTCATGGTGCGATTCAAGCCAAGGTATGCGCTTTACTCTGTGGCATCCTTGATATCAGATAATCTTAACCGTTAACAAACGAGCAGGAATCGTAATAAGATTCCTGCCCTATCCGGTTATTTATCCGAATGGGCAATCAGCAACATTCCAATGTTTCTACACCCCAGCCGCCCACGATCGTTGCGGTGGTTACCGGTCTTATTTCCATAGTATGGGTATGCTGGTTAACGATGCCCGTCTGCACCCTGATCAGGTTTTTCTGTGATTGTTTCAGCTCATCCCTGCCGGTACTAGTACGTCGTCTCAACATCGCTCACTCTTCAATTTTGCTGTAAACCTGATGACAGGACTTATTGCCTATTCATGACAGCCCAGAAAGCCACATATTAATGTTTAAGTACTAACAAAAGGTGTACCTCTGACTTTCTGGGCGTCGAACTCACGTTACACTTATTGTCGTTCAAGTTGGGTTAATGGATTGAGGTTTATGGCATCCTTGAAGTGCTCAGGATCGAACTTCGCGTACTTCATTGTCAGCTTTATATCCGTATGCCCCAGTATGTTCTGAAGCACGATGATATTCCCTTTGTTCATCATGAAGTGACTGGCAAAGGTATGCCTGAGTACGTGGCTGCTTTGTCCTTCAGGCAAGCGGATTCCTGCCAGCTTAATTGCCTGACCAAACCCTCTGCGGGTGCATTTGAAGCTGCCATGCTGCTCTAGATGCTGCCTCGCGGCTTCATAAAGATCTTTATTGAGTGGAATGCTGCGAATGCGCTTCCCTTTGGTCTTGGTCAAGTCAATCTGCCCATTTTTAAAGTGATAGGCTTTTCGACTAATGATCTCACTCCAGCGAGCCCCAGTAGCAAGACAGAGCTTTGTGAGCAGCAACAGGTGATCCTCCTGAAAATGCTCTTTCATAACGGTTAACAAGTCATGAATCTGATCACAGGTCAGATAAGACAGCTCCGGTTCCTGTACCTTGATCCTATGAGCCTTTGCCAGCGGGTTGGGATAGTTGATCTCACCAATCGCAAACAGGTAGTTATACACACACCGGAGATACGTCAAATAGTTATTCAGGGTTGAATCGGCAATGCACTTCTTGCCATTCTTAGACTCCATACGCCTGATGGTTTTATAGTCATTGAAGCGCTTTGGCGTTACATTTCGGGCTTCGGGATTCCCAATCACGTCCGCCAGAGCATAGAGTATTCTCTGGGTTCGCTCCCCTTCAATCAGCTCACACCCTTTACCTTCATACCAGATATCAATAATGGTTTTCAGGGAGCGCTTATCCTCAGAACCGTTCACTTCCTGAGCATCATGCATCCGTTTGACCTTGTGGTAATACTCCAGGCATTCTGTTTTGGTATTGCAGGTTTTGCGATACCGCTTGTTCTTGGAGATTTCTACATCAAGTTTCCATTTTCCTGTTTTTGGATTTTTTGTTATTTTCATAAGCTGACTGACCTTTAGTTACGCTAATAGCGTTTCCTGGGTTTAGAGTTGAGGATCTCCTTTACCTTTTCCGGTTCATAGCCTGCCAGTTCCCTGATGAATGCCTTCTCTTTATCACTGATGATGTTCTCGGCCTGACCGGTAATAATGTACTCAATCAGGTACGGAAAGCGTTCACTGATCGCTTCCAGCAAATCACTGGTCGGCCTCTGGCGACCATGTTCTATGTTGGCAATCAGGTTAACGCTGCATCCCAGCAAATCAGCCCACTCTTTACGGGTATATTCCAGCAATCGACGAACCAGCTCCAGCCGACCATTCATGGTCAAACCGTTATTGTCAGTCCTGCTCATTTATCAGCTCCTATCCCCTCTTTAACCGCCTTATGAGCAGTTAAATCGGGTAGTCCTGTTGGTATGTATTTAATACTACCTTCGCTAATAAATTTTTGCAGTACATGACATATATACATACATGCAAGGTAATAAAAACCTTTACATGATCTAACTATAGATGTAGATATTACATCTGTATGTCATATGCATACTCTTTAGAAGTTTTCATAAACCCAATCGTCACGGATGATGGTATGGACATTGAAGACCTGATCATTAAGGGTCACCTCCCCAGTGAAGTCATTTGTACACCAAAGGCTTTCGCCCAATCTCTGGATATTTCAGAACACGTTGTTCGTCATTGGATGAAACAATGACTCCTGCCATTGTTTCGAATTGGAAGACGGGTGTTTATCAATATGCTGTTACTCAGGGAGCAAATTGCAAAAGGCCAGAACAACATTCCTCTTAAATAAAATAACAAGGACGAAAAAAAATGAGCAATGTATTTATTTTTACAGGCAATGCTATTGAAGCGGTTGATGTTATTAACGACCCTTATCTTCAATTAATTTTGATACAGTATTCTATCAAATCTTTAACCATTCAAATAGAACAATTGGAGTTTCAATTAGCTGATCAAGCACATTTTATTTCTGAAAATCTTAAAGCCCAATGGCTCAATGAATTAAAAACCCTGAGAACCATTCAGGCATTTCTTTCTGAGTGGTTTAATCAGTTAAATGAGTCCTGCCCTAACCCATAAGAACACCACCATGAGAAGAAAAAGAACAAGCTCACGGGTTAAACCTGGCTGCTCTCTGGAGGAAAGACACCTGGTAGCAATGGACATTATCAAGTCCCACATATGGGAGTGTGTCTACCATTATCACCGCACTAAGGGCGTGATTATCGGGCGTGAGCCCCCTAACGACACATGGCCAACCAGCAACCACACGTCGTCTGACACGTAAAAACCCAATTGATTTATTGACAGTGAAGGCAAGGCATTAAAATTAATCGCAGGGCAACCCCTTGCCCTTCCATGCGATTAATTGCCTTGCCAAGCTTTGCTGTCAATAAATCAATTTTCGCCTTTGAATTGTAAATTTTCACTTTTCTTTTAGCCACTGTTGGTGGTTACGGGCGAGTTTAAAAAACCTTATTGAAAACCATTCCCTTTGCAATTAAATCTGTAATTGCCAAAACAACAAATTACTCAGCTTTAGAGCTTCACTGGTACATTCGATTTAATTTTTATATGAGTTAAACCAACCGTCACACATAATAAATCCAGGCGGTTGTGATGTACTCTTTAGAACAAACAAAAATATTAAAAGAACTTTCGTTCTATATTACTTTCCTTACCAGAGCTGTTTCTGCGAAAGCTGCACCAGTGTTTTGCGAATTGCTCATTGGTAGCATGCTCTCCGGTGAGGGGTTCCTGACTCAGGCTCTGCTTGCCATCCAGTACGATAAAGTCTGGAGCAGCTATCATCATTGGGTTGCCTTCGGGTGCTGGCGTTGGCGAAATCTTGCTCATCAACTGACACTGTTAGTCAGTTCCAAAGCACCTGAAGAGGAACCGGTTCCCGTTATTCTCGATGACCTGATCCTTGAGCGTTGTTCAGAGAACGCGCCTGCCTGTCGCATCCACCGACAGCACAGCCAGAAAAAGAACCGTGC
>OODV01000181.1 GCA_900299555.1 uncultured Endozoicomonas sp. | reverse complement strand
CTGATTGGACACCCTCTAGAATCCAGCTTTAAGAAGTGCGTAGCGGGAATCGCTGTGGAACCGTACCTCAAACCGGAATACATCAGACTCACGATCATAGCCACTGGAACCGTTATCAAGCTGGGTACTCTCCTGCCATTTGTGTTCCATGTAGTCGAACTTATCAATATCCCTCGCCTGTATGGTCTTGTTGTAGATCGCCAGCTGAACTGCCCCCGCAGAGCCAAATTTGAAGGACTGGGCACGATCATAGACACAGGAAACATCCGATACGGTGAATTCCGCTTTATCAATCCCAAAGTAGTTGGAGACCCGTCTGGATTTACAGGTCATTCTCTCTGACAGATCGTTATCAGGCTTCCAACCCTGTAAGTCTAACGCCAGATGGATAGCGGGATAATGGGGTTCAGCACATTGGAGTACTCTCTTAGCTATATTCGCCAGGAACTGATCCACTTTTTTCGGAGATCGGTTATCCAAGAACCAAGGGGAGCATTCAATTTTCAGATGGGAGCCAATGGACTCCGCCCTGGAATGGAACATTTTACAGAAGATGATCACCCCCAGTTGATTATTCTGGAGCCGGTACTGATAACCCGATGCCTTACCACTCTTGCCCAATATCCAGTCATGGCCGACGAACCGGAAGGTTTTCTCACCAAAACTCAGAGAGTCCTCAATGTCCGTCAGGAAATCCAGATTCATGGCACCCTTGAACAGTTGTCGTAAGGTATCCACATAGGTTCCTACGATCTGGAAGTTCTCAAGAAAGAGATCCTGCACTTTCCCGAATTTGGGATGAACGAACAATAGTCCCTTTTCCTGTTGATTTGTGGTCTTACCATCCTCTGATGGTTCATACGATCCAAATGTTTCATATTAAAAATCCTTTTTATAACTTTTCGTTTTTCACTACCCTTTTTTAATGACGTGCTACAGGAACGTCCGCCTGTGCGGGCTGTGCTGCGCGTGTCAGCCTCGCACAGTATCAGTGAGGAAGCCGACACCAATTTCAGGACAGAATAAGCCACAGCAATGATTGTCATAACTCCTGGAGGAAAACCTGAAAAAGAAAACAATAAGGCAGAAGCAACGCTTCTAAGAAAAAACGGCTATCAATACTTAAACCGTTTTTTGCTCACAATATTCCTATGAAGCAGTCCGCCAATACCTTTAATAGCCACATCAATGGTAAATTTCAACACCCTTATTTGAAGTTTCCAATAACCACTTAAAACAACCAACAATGACCTGAATGTTTTTTTAATTTTGCTTTTGAGCCTTACTGCTGTGCCTTTTAATTTTTTAAGGCGATGGATCGCCTGCAAAAAAAATTAAAGCACAGCGACATCCAAAGCAAAATCAAAAAAACATATCCTTTCAAATAATAGAAAAATAAAATCTGGCAATAATATCTATTTATCAGTTGGTTATGATAAAATACCCAGTCATTTTCAGACCATATACTGTTACTGACTATCAATTTTACACACAGCCATTCATAACTGCGAATCCTGAAACAGGAGAATTCCAGGTTGATTTATAAAACTATTCTATTACCTGTAAAAATAATAACCTAACTATGAGAGTTCATCTTTGAACTGCTCTTTTGAAGAATGTAAATATAAAATCAAAACACCTTTCTTACAGCAATAGAAAATACTAACTGATGGGGTTCGACAACAACCACCAATAGTGACCAATAAAAAAATCCTTACTTTAAATGATGGATGATGAACATCTATAGCTATCAAGAAAACAAACAACCAATGGAAAATTGATTTCAGGATTGGCTGTAAGCGTTATCGCCATACCGCAACAACAAAACTGGAATGTATCCAGTACCGTGACAAGTGCATTACTGAAAAGGATAAGAAAGCACCAGAGAAAGATGATCGTACTCTGAGAGAGCTCATTGATACCTGGTACGAAGCCAGAGGCATAGAACTGGCCGACAATGAGCGCACTCTCAAGAACCTGATTCGCTTCTGTGATGCACTGAGCAACCCCATAGCCAAAGAAGTCACTACAAGGGACTGGCACCGGTATAAGAAGCAGAAGAGAGAGGCAGGCATCGGTGACAAGACCCTGAACAACATACTGGGCTATATAAACGCCGTTTATAACTTTCTGGGCAGGAACGCCATCATTGGCTACTGTAACCCCCTTCAGCCCGTAGAAAAGATCCGCACCCATGAGAAAGAGCTGATCTTCCTGAGCAGTGACGAGATCCATCTTCTATTTGAAGACATACAGAAGAACAGCAAAAGCCGCCATGTGATGATGATCACCAAGATTTACCTGTCTACTGGTGCTCGCTGGGGAGAGATCGAGAGCCGGAAAGATCACCACTTCAAGAACAATCAGGTCTACCTGACCTACACCAAGTCCAAGAAGAACCGAATTATCCCGCTAGACGAAGAACTGTTCCTGGAGGTGAAGCAGCACATCAGGGACA
>OODV01000356.1 GCA_900299555.1 uncultured Endozoicomonas sp. | reverse complement strand
AAGTGTGACGGGAGAACGCCGATAGAAACACTGATTGATGGGAAAGAGATCTGGACAGGGCAAAAACATGAACATTTTTTGTACAGCTGATCAGGCAGGGTTTGTTCTCATTCATGCTTTGCTTTGTCTAAATATTAACCAAAATCAAGCGATTGACGACGTTAATTGGTGACACTCCCTCCTGCTCATATCCAAAAACCGGTTTTGTACGCAAGCCTGTACGATTTTGCATCATTCAAGGGGGGCAGTAGGGCTATAAATACGCCAGAATGGTCAAAATATGTTCATGTTTTTGCCCTGGAGATCTGGAAGGAAAAGTTCATAGCCTGAATTTGACCTGACAGACACCCTCTTGAAAATCGGTAACTGTCAGGTCAGGTCTGAACTTCTACACATAAGATAAGCCGAATTAGCTGTCTTTCAGTTGATGAGCATAAGCCTTCATCGCTGAACTCAGTTGCTTGACTAGAGGATCATTATTATTTGTTGTGATCTCCAGGGCTGTTGCTTCAATGAAGCTGGCTACTTGTCCCGGTGCTGCAGTGGTTTTCTGGCAAGCATTGACAATACTCTTTACGGCTTCCAAGGCATTTGCCCTCTGTTCCTGAAGGTGACCTGTAAACAGCTGATTGTACCATTTGGGTGAAGCGCCATTTTCAAGGGAGGCCAGAGCTTGAACAATCTCTTCAGGAGCCTGAAAAGAATTTTCCTTTGTTGGAACTCCCTTCTCTGATTGCTCTATCGAGGTTTGAGTCTCAAGAAACAGCTTGATAATCATACTTGCCTGATGATCTATCAGAGATTTATTCTTCAGTGCATTAATAATATTTGCCCTGCATACGGCAAGGGATTGCACTGTTTGACCATTACTCTGTGGCTGATTGGTGATTGACTGCATCTCTTGATAAATGTCTTTCAATACAGTGTTCTCGGAGGTTTCAGAGTCGATCAAAATCTCTGGCAACCCTTTGCTGTACTGAGTTAACGTTTTGTTGTGTTGAAACGGTTCATTAATGCCTTCTTTCTGTTTTTTGGCCAGCTCTATTGCTTTGTAGTAGTCCGTGTATTTTGTGAGTACAGGTTGTGTTAATTGCTTATGGGTTTGACTGGGTTCAGAAGGGCGGTAATTACTGATCTCAGAAGATAATTTTTCAGGCAACTCTTTCACAAGGAAGTCAAAAGCAGCAGCCCCACAGAGAAGGGATTCCAGCTGCTCTCCACCAATAGCTCTCAGTTTCTCGATAGCTCCAGAGAGCAGCGTTTGATCACTTTTTTTCTGACGTGAGAGCATCTGAAGCAATGCATGAACCTCATGGGGTTTGTTAACCGTGTTGAGTGTTTTTTTCAGATGGGTTGGAGAGGTGAATATCTGGCCATAAACAGCCATAAACTGCTGATCAAATACCTCGTCACTGGTCTCTTCTTTGAACTGGGATAGATGTTGTTTAACGTCCTGGAATTTATTGAGGACCGCTTTTTGTGTTAATGGAGTGGGGCCATCAAGCAGGAGTTTACGGCACAACAGGTTTAACAAGTGGTATCTTCTATCTGCTTTATAAGGTGTTAGCTCTGTTAATAACTGCCAGACTTCTCCAGGTAACTTTTTATCAAATGAAGCCAGCCTGTTGATGGCTTTGTCAATCTGAACCATCGTGCTCATTGACAGGTCTGTTTCACTCAGGGAGGAAGCATCTCCAAGTAACGCAATGGCTTCCTGACAGGCTTTACATGCTTTATCAGGATTCATCGACAGCAGTTCACATTTCTGTCCCGCTACGGACAGAAATGGCCTGAGGGGGGCGTAGTATTTATATTCTGAACCCACATAGCTGAGTATGGACTGAATGCTACGCTTTCTGCTTTCCGTGCAGGAAGTATCGAGCTTTATTGCCAATGCTTTCAGTTGCTTTGAGGTTAAGTCTGCAGCTGATTGTTCTTGTTCCTGTTTTTTAGTGCTTGTCAGGGGGGCAGTGCTGGCAGGCTCAGCCTTGATCGGGGCTAATGTTTCATTGGAGATGCTTTTGGTGTTATTTAATGGCACTGAAGCTGTTATTGCGTGAACTTGCTGCTGAAGTTCAGACGCTTCCCGCTCCAGGCGTTGATCCAGTTGTTTTTTTATTAGCTGTGCTGGTTTTAATGGTTTGGTGTGCCTGGTTATCCGGTTCTTCGCTTCCTTCAGCACTTTCTCCACTTTTTCCAGTTCTGTACTTGCCGATTTCTGCAGAACATCAATGGGCTCTTCGGTCAATTTTTTTCGTGTTGAGGTTAGTGATTTTTCCAGTGTTTTTATTTCTTCCAATGGAGGCATTAACCCCCGGATCATCAGGGCAGAGATTTCTGAGGACTGGCGGTATAGAAAGCGGTCATCCATTAAAAGGCTCTGGATTCTCTGGTTATAACGTGTCATTAACTCATGAGCTTGCTTATAAAGATCTGACAGTTTTTTTTTCAGCTCAATCTTGTCGCTGATGGAAGTTGTCACCAGTTCACTGATATCAGAGAAAAGTTGTTGTTCTATAGGAGATGACTCATGGTCCCATGGGTCAACAGAGTATTCTGTGGGTCTTAGAACCCCTTTTTCTGAAGGTTCTGCAACAACCTGCCCTTTGAGTTTACGGTGGTCTGGGCTTTGGTTAGATGAGTCATGCTCAACTGAAGCCTTGCTCTCAGGATGGAATGGGCCACTTATATTGAAAAGTGCTTCATTACTTGAACCTTTTTTGATTTGCTCTGAATCCATGACCAGTGTCCTTTCCTTGCGTTCAGGCTTTTAACCCTCTGAGAGCCACGAAAATGCCGTTTTCCAGACTTTGAGGTCATTTTCATGCTGGTGGGAGCGGGCTCTTTTTACAGAGAGCCGCTCATGGTTATTTACTGATAATTACTCGGCAGAATAGCCAAATGCTGGATAACGGCTCGTCGGAAAGGCCTTAATCCGGGAAGGGGGATTACTACCAATAAAAGGTTGGTGACTGTTGATGTTTCGCTGCGAACTCAGTGGGTTAGAAAAGCATCATATGCACGAAATGCTTGAGTAGTCCCAGTACATCATTTCATTAGCTTTGACGGGGTCCGTTCATCCTGAGCTTGTTGAAGGATGGTGCCACCGCACTTCGACGGACTCAGTGCGAACGGAGTGTGGAAACGTCAATCTCATTGAAACGATGTACTAGGTTATTCTATATCGAGCAAGTCTGACATTTTTCCATGCCGGACTGCGTGTCTCGTGCGAAGGGTAGGTCAGCGTGTTCTGGCTTTTATATTCAGAGACTTTTTCTCTTCATCAGATAAAAAGGCAATGGTCATGCCATTTTCCTGTGCTTGTCGAATATCCGCTTTTGTCAGTCCGGCAGCGGGGGCTGCGATCTCGTATTCATGAGGGAGTTCAATGCCTTCTACCGCTGGATCATCAGTATTGATGGTGGCCAGAACGCCGTGATCCAGAAATTGCTTGAGAGGGTGGCTCTCAATGCAGGGGAAGGTGTTCGTCTGGATATTGGATGTCAGGCAGGATTCAATCCCAATCTTATGTTCTGCAAGGTAATCCATTAGTTTCGGATCATAGATGGCTTTTACACCATGACCGATTCGGGTAGCTCCGAGCTCTTTGATTGCTTGCCACATACTTTCAGGGCCTGCTGCTTCACCTGCATGAACAGTAATGTGTAGACCAGCATCACGAACCTGGCGGAAATGATCTACAAACAGCTCTCCGGGTTTGCCCAGTTCATCACCTGCAAGGTCAATGGCGACCAGCTTGTCTTTAAAAGCAAGACAGGCATCCAGTTCTTTCTGACAGGCCTCCTGTCCAAAAGTGCGGCTCAGAATTCCGATAAGGTTAGTCTTAACACCAAAGTCACGACTGCCGGCTGTAACGCCATCGATCACCGCTTCAACAACACCTTCAGGGTTCAGTTCATGAGTCATTGCCATGTACCAGGGGCTGAAGCGGAGCTCTGTATAATCGATACGAGCATTAAGGGCATCTTCTACATTTTCATAAGCTATCTGGCGGCAGGCATCATAATCAACAAGGACTTTGACTCCCCAGTCCAGTTTGCTGAGGAAGCTGATAAGATCTGGCTCCTGGCTCATCACGCGGACGTGAGGTATCAAGTCTTCCAGCGTATCGGCTGGTAGTTGAAGGCTGTGCTTGCGACCCAGGGCAAGAATGGTTTCAGGTCTAATGTTGCCGTCCAGGTGGCGGTGAATATCGGTAACGGGAATATGAGGTATGATCATGGCTATCTGACTATTGCTATTATTCAGACGCGAGCATATACAGAATTTACCGTAAAAGGAAAATTGTTTGATATGGAAAGGAGATAGAATTCTAATTCTTGGCTAGCGTGAACCCGTCAGTTGCTGTTGTACCGGCTGAATGTGTCGCAATAGTGCATCAGGGGGGCTTAGGAAAGTAGCAATTCAAAAATAACCGGTATTTTCTGCAATGCCACTTCCCTTAAATATTCTAGTCTGGCTTTAATGGTTCGAACTTTGTGACTTTGTTCCAATCGATATATTCTCCTGAATTTACAAGGTTGGTACCCTTTAGGTTATACCATTTTACCAGCGCATCGTATCCATATGGCTGTTTGTTATACATGACCATTTTTTTTGGTGTGTCATGCATAATTCCACAAAGCGGACTTCCTTCTTCTGCACCGTCATCTGTTTTTGGCCTATTCTCCTGTGGACAAGGAGGGAGATTATTCCATCCTGGAATCAGTCTTGTTCTCTCGGCAGGATTCGCTTCAATTTTTCGGATTTTTAATAGTACCTAAATCCTGCAAAGGTTCTTCGATCCGAAGTTGCAATATCCTGTAAATGAAG
>OODV01000279.1 GCA_900299555.1 uncultured Endozoicomonas sp. | reverse complement strand
CTAAATCGGTAACCCTTTTCTTTTTTTGAAAAGAAATGTCAGATTAAGTCTGAACTACTCCATATCAGGATATGATTACTCTGACTGTGCGCCCTGAATAGGCACATATATTATACCAATTGCATTTTCTAAATCCCTGTTGCGCTGGTGATCTGAAGAGCTTCTTGGATGAAACCCCTCGCCATAGCTATAACTCGCCACTTCGCCTTGCCTTTCAGCCCAGCTCACCATGCTCATAACGGGGTTAGAAAACTTAATTGCTATCAGAAGGAAACTCCGGGCATTAGTTTAAATTATTTGTCTGCCCGGAAGGTAGGAGTTGTTAGTATTTATTAGATTGGCTCTTCAGCATCGAGTAGTTCTTCAGCCTCAGAACGAGGGTCGATTTGCGCCACGATAGGTGTGGTCCTAGGCACTGGTACAAAGGGTTGTTCATCGCTTGAGTAGATTGCAGGACGATAAGCCATTCGAATCAGGAAGAATATGCCGGTAATGCTCATAATGGCGATAAAGTAGAGCATTAACCCTTCTGGTATATGTCCCATAAACAGCGATGCCATTACCGGGCCGATACAGGCACCAAAGCTATATGCCAGCAAAAGCCCCTGGGTGCCAGCAACAATATCATCCGGGTGCATGTGGTCACAGCCATGGCTGATGGCCAATGGGTAAAGCGTAAAAGTGGCTCCTCCAAAGAGGAATAAGAGAGGAAAGTTCAGCCAGCTGTTTTCGGGGGTTAATATCAGTCCAAAGCAGACGACGCAGCCTGCCAGTGCTACAGCAATAAGCATTTTCCGGCGATCAATAATGTCTGACAGGTAACCTACCGGAAATTGTAATGCCATTCCGCCAATCATGGTGACCGCCAGAAACAGGGCTACGGTGTGGTCATCACTGCCACTTTGATCGGCCAGGTAAATAGGCAGCATTGAGTACAGGCCACCCAATACCAAGCCTCCAGCAAAACACCCCAGAACTCCGGAAGGTGTCAGTTCATAGAGCTTCCTGAACCCAAGGGAGGACGCCTCCTGAATTTCTGGTGTAGGGATTCGGGTCATCGCCGGTGGGAAAATGGACACTGACAATAGAATACCAATCAGGATGAAAGGGGTCAGGCTGCTGCTGTCCAGAAAGCCGACAAAAAGCTGGCCGATGGCATTGGCTCCATACAGTGACACCATGTAGAAAGAAAGTACCCTTCCCCGGTTTGAGCTATCACTTTCACAGAGCAGCCAGGATTCAACAACCACGAAAATTCCAGCAACAGCCATACCGTTTATAAAGCGCAGCAGGAGCCATACAGAGGTGTTTTCTGAGAGAGCAAGACTTAACACACTGGCACAAAGCAAGGCCATAAAGCAGGAAAAAGAACGAATATGACCTACCCGGCTGACAATATTCTCTGAGCGGTATGAACCTGCCAGTAATCCAAGGTAATAAACCGTTCCCATTAAGCCGGCCATAAAGTCATTGCCATCTGTTGCATTGATTCGTAAGGGAATCAGTGTCATCAGGTAACCGCTAGCCAGTGCGAAAATAAACATACCTGACAGTGGCGCAACAAAACGAGTCATAGTGTATAGCCCGATAACGGTGTTAACAGATAGAGAGTGAGCGATTTATTTCAGGTTTTATCGGCCTGACAGGAAAACAAAATAGGAAATCCTGGGCTGGGATTAAGGGTGCTGCTCTCAGGAACGCTCTGGTTCAGGTAATTATGGTCCAGAATCCAGTATGTGGATGAACTCTTCGCTGCCACACAGGGTGAAGGCCCCTGTAAAATAGCAGGAAAAATTAGCAGGCACTGCTGGGTATTGGGGTAAACAATACGGCGTTTTCAGTTGAGCCCTATTTCCCGGGCGGATAGTAATACCAATGGCTTTCGGTATCCAGAGATTAGCAATATGCAGTAGGGTATTTTTAAATTAAGTCAATTGACTTAATTTTTTCTCTGTGACTTAATATGAGCATGAATGCTGAAATTCCCAATACAACAGCCCCGAGTCTGCCTCGATATAATAAAGCCAAGATGAGTCTGATTCTGGTTGCAGAGAAGATGATTGCAGAAAAAGGGCTGAATGCTATTTCTGATCGAGAAATTGCCAGAGAGGCAGGGCAGAAAAATAATTCAGCGGTTCAGTATCATTTTGGGAGTAGAGCGGGGTTGGTCTCAGCCATTCTCGACCTGCGCATGATTCCTCTCAATGCCAGGCGACATGAAATGCTGATGGCTATTAAGCCAGATCAGACTGAGTGTGTTAAGGCGTTGGTGGAAGCATTAGTGATGCCCTATATTCATCACCTGATCGAGCATCCAGGTGAAGGCTATTATGTCAGCCTGGTTACGCAATTAGCGCAGAGCGGCCAGCATGATCAAGTGCTGTTTGATGGTCCCCGTTCAAGTTCGCTGCAATTAATGAGTCAGATGATGCGAGATGCTCTGCCTGAACTGAGTCAAAGTGCGTTTCATTATCGTATGGGATTTGCCGGTACGCAGCTTATTCATACTGTCGCTTTATGGGATCTGCTAAGACGTCAACAACCTGAAACATGGACCAATAATTATTTGCTGGAGCAGTCTCAACAGTTGATTACCTTTATTGTTGGCGGCTTGAAACAGTGATGAGTTGAAACCGCTGACGAAACTAAAACCAATAATAATAAAAAAGGAAGTGCTCATGTTCCCGATACCCTCACCGGAACAGCAATTGCTAGTACATCATTTCAATGGGATTGATGGGTAGAGTTTTTTCAGCTTTACCCGTG
>OODV01000097.1 GCA_900299555.1 uncultured Endozoicomonas sp. | reverse complement strand
CTTCATTTACAGGATATTGCAACTTCGGATCGAAGAACCTTTGCAGGATTTAGGTATTTCCTGAATCATATCCGCTATTGCCTGATCGTCAGGCTCTGTTGACACGAAGGTTGAAGGCTCATTGGCTCGTACAGCCCGTCTTCAACAATATCCTTAGTGCACAAGAACGGGCTGGTGTAAGTGTAACCATTCTACATCAACGCAGTTGGAAGGCAGCTATGCGAGTCAATCTGCACGTGCTGCCCCCTAACTCAAACCAACAGTTTGCCCAATAAAGGGCTTCTCATCCCCGCCGATATATTCCCAACAAGGCCCCTGTGATAAATCAGGTTAACAAGCTCGAAGCCAGGGGATATTCACTTTATTAATAGACGGGGATGGCTCATGGGTTTCCGGGCATTTTCATTGCTTCTTACTCTCCTGCTGGCTGGCTGCATGGCCGGGTATGACCAACCCTATAAAAACCAATGGTCAAAGGCTAAAAATCTTGCCAATGCAGCGGGAATGGAAGAGAAACTCTATGATCAGGAACTGCCGGATACCGCTTATGATAAAGATGGCAAACTGCTTGATTACAAATTAGGTGGCATATTCCATCCAGCATATGGTAGCTCGAGTGGTATTGCAGGCATTAATATTAACCCCTATGGTCCCTTTGAGAGGTTCTACTGGGGATGGACTATTCCGGGCGTGAGCCATCACAGTGAACACCGAGTCTTCGCATGGATGCCTCTTCACATGGCACCGGATAGTGCAAGCGCCAAGCATATAATGGAAACCATGTTAAGCAGGGCTTCCCTCGCTATTCTTCATGAAATGGATTACAACTATCAAGCTGTAAAAAAGCCTTTTATTCATGAAGGTAGAAAATTCAAACAATGGTACCTTGGTCATTCTGACAGCAGTTGTTCACTGCAAAAAATGAATTGCGTACTAAGCCTCTATGTAACCGAACCCAAAGGCCCCTATCGAGCTCCCCGCTTTGCTTTTCATAATATTGCCGGAGAAGCATCCTGGTTTTTCCCTGCAAGAGATAAGTCTGTTTTCCCTCGCCTGATTCTGGCGGAGGGTGATGGAACCAGAAGCATCAGTGCCAGCATATTCTATCAAAGGCTGAGCGCTCGACTGCCTGGCTGGGCTTATTTTTACATTGCTCCGAACGAGGCTGGTACAGGAGAGAATAATCGTACAATTCCCTACCCCTATGTTTTAGAGAAAGGCAAACCCCTGCTGTTTATTCGACCAGTCAGTAAATAATGCACTAACGGTATTACTGGCAGTATTCCATCAATTCTACCGGTGTGCCATTCACCTCGATAAAAGCGACCAGCAGGCCATCAATGGGAGAGTTTGGAGGGATAATGACTGTCTGCCCCAGAACCGCCTCAGCAAGATCCTTCACTGCAAATGCAATATTGGGGACTGTTTTTACCAAATCCGGGGAAGGTGCATCCTTCCAGTACCGTTGTCAATGAATGCCATAAGGGTTATTTTCATGATCCGAAACGGTCATTTTTAGATGGGGTAAATCGTTTTCTCCCGGAAAGGATCCTTTTGTCGGAATACCGATGTGATTAAAGTTCATCATTCTTGAACTCTGGAGTCATGGATCATGAACGAAAACCAACTATCTTTTACCACCGTTTTGTCACATTTTATCGCTATTTCAACAACACCATTTCTAATTTTTATACAAAGAGAGTGAGGAAACCGTAGTTAGAAGGTAGAAATGGTATAAGATAGCGTTTTCATTTCAACCACTGATCTAAGCATTTATTCCAGAGTTCTAATGACAGCATCTTCCTGGCTATCTCTATTGGCTATCTGTGCGTTGGGTGCCATTTCTCCTGGCCCAAGCCTGGCCGCAGTTATGAAAAGCACTGTCCAGGGATCAAGGGCTCATGGCTTAGTTACCTCTATCTCACATGCACTGGGCATAGGTATCTATGCATTTCTTGTTGCCGCAGGTATTGCCGTTGTTATTACCGAAACCCCTTGGCTCTTCAAGTTTATAACCTATGGTGGCTCTGCTTATTTGGCTTGGATGGGCTATAAGGCAATAACTACAACATCACCATCACTGACTCAAGAAAACCATCAGCAGCATAAACAGTTAAGCCTGAAACAGGCGGCCATTGACGGGTTTCTGGTCTCCTTCCTGAACCCAAAAATTGCAGTCTTCTTGCTGGCTCTGTTCAGCCAGTTTGTCACTCCTGAGTCTACCATCATGACAAAACTTCTGATGGCAGCCATCGCAACACTCTGCGACGGTATCTGGTATTGCATGATTGCTTCAGTTGCTGGCCATGGAAAAGTACTGCCAGCCCTACGAAAAAGAGCCACACTGATCAACCGGCTCTGTGGCACACTGCTGATTCTGGTAGCCCTTCGTATTTTGTGTATGTAAATAGCCAAGGGGCGTTACCTACTGGCCATCCTGCCAGTAGGTAACGCCCCCTAAGCAGCTGACTTCTGATATTGAAGTCAGCTATTTCCCTGGTTAACAGTCTCAGTCAAAAAGGCTCAAGTCCCGAACGGCTCCCCTGTCAGCACTGGTCACCATACGTGCATAAGCTTTAAGAGCTGTAGATACTTTCCTGGGACGGGGCTTAATCGGCTTCCAGGCATCCTTCCCCTTAGCTTCCATTGCAGTCCGTCGCTCAGCAAGCTCTTTTTCAGTCAACTGGACATTAATACTTCGGTTAGGAATATCAATTCGGATGGTATCGCCATTTTCCACCAGGCCAATTGCGCCACCAGAAGCAGCCTCTGGGGATGCATGTCCGATGGATAGGCCTGAAGTACCGCCCGAGAAACGTCCATCCGTCAGTAGAGCACAGGCCTTACCCAACCCTTTGGACTTCAGGTAACTGGTAGGATATAGCATTTCCTGCATGCCCGGGCCACCTTTTGGTCCTTCGTAACGAATAATAACCACTTCACCTGGCTTGACTCTGTCTTCCAGAATATCGCTAACCGCTCCTTCCTGGCTCTCACAGATATGGGCAGGCCCTTCAAAAACAAGGTTTTCTTCATCAACGCCAGATGTTTTGACAACACAGCCATCTTCAGCAATATTGCCATAGAGAACTGCCAGTCCACCCTCAAGGCTGAAAGCGTGATCAATTGAACGTATACAGCCTTCTGCCCGATCATCATCCAACGTATCCCAACGGCACTCCTGACTGAAGGCTTCCGTTGTTCTGATACCTGCGGGGCCAGCTTTATAGAAGGTTTTCACCGACTCATCGGTGGTCTGCATAATGTCCCACTTTGCCAAGGCTTCTTTAAAAGTAGCACTGTGAATTGTGGGAATATCATTATGTAACAGGCCAGCCCGATCCAGTTCACCCAGTATCCCTATGACACCACCGGCACGATGCACATCTTCCATATGGTATTTCTGGGTATTGGGAGCCACTTTACACAACTGGGGAATGCGGCGGGAAAGCTCATCAATATTTTTCATGTCGAAAGGGATACCCCCTTCCTGAGCAGCCGCCAACAAGTGCAGAATGGTGTTGGTCGACCCTCCCATTACGATATCCAGACTCATGGCATTTTCAAAGGCTTTGAAGCTGGCGATGGACATGGGTAACACACTGTCATCATTTTCTTCATAATAGCGCCGCGTAATATTAACAATACGACGACCCGCCTCTAAGAAGAGTTCCCTGCGATCAGCATGAGTGGCCAGCATGGAACCATTACCTGGTAAAGAGAGTCCCAGAGCTTCTGTCAGGCAATTCATGGAATTAGCGGTAAACATCCCTGAGCAGGAACCACAGGTTGGGCAGGCTGAACGTTCATACTCTGCCACCGTTTCATCATCCGCATCCGATGCAGCAATGACCATGGCATCCACCAGATCCAACCCATGTTGGGCCAGTTTGGTTTTGCCTGCTTCCATCGGTCCACCGGATACAAAAACTACCGGAATATTCAGGCGCATGGCAGCCATCAACATGCCTGGTGTGATCTTGTCACAATTGGAAATACAGACAAGCGCATCTGCCGTATGAGCATTCACCATATACTCGACAGAGTCAGCAATAATATCCCGGCTAGGCAGGGAATAAAGCATGCCATCATGGCCCATGGCAATACCATCATCCACAGCAATAGTATTGAACTCTTTTGCTACACCACCGTGCTTTTCGATTTCACGACAGACCAGCTGTCCAAGGTCTTTCAGGTGTACATGGCCCGGAACAAACTGGGTAAATGAGTTAGCTACAGCAATAATGGGCTTGTTGAAATCCCCATCGTTCATTCCAGTTGCCCGCCATAATGCACGGGCTCCGGCCATATTTCGGCCATGGGTCGATGTTCTGGAGCGATAGGCTGGCATGAAACATTCCCTCTACTGACTTAATTCGCGAATAGCTTTTTTCTGGTTAATGGCTTTTATATTCGGTTTGGTGAAGAAAACAAACCACAGCATTCCTTTGCTAATCAGAGTTCCTCATACCATCCAATGGCGACCAGTAAGGATATCAAAAACTATTGAAGCTGTCTGAATTCATCAATTGAAAAACTACTGGATAAACTGGCGCTGCCGGGCAAGATGTTTGTCTATCATAATATCTATGGCTTCCTGGTCGTAGGGGCGAAGACCAGAAAGAATCATGGTTTTCTCGCCCATACCAACCACGTCCCCACCTTCACGATAGATAAAGTTCAGCGTAACTTTACCTCGCTTACCGTTGACTTCAAGCTTAACCCCCGCTGCTTCCAAGGTAGGGTTAACCAAATCAACACGCTCAAGTTTTAACGTCATGCTGTCGTAAATCACCAGCGGCTTAATCGTGTTAATCATCACACCGTGTGACTTCATCAGGGGAACAAAAACGTTAGGGAAGTTTTCCCCAGAAAACGCAACATAACTGCGAACCAGTTGCTCAATCATGGGGGTGTCGTGGCTACAATCACCATGGCGCTCAATATCCAGGTACATTTTGTCTGAGAGATCATAAATGCTTCTATGCCCCTTCTCATTGGTGCGGATTTCCAGCTCGACACCATCTGTAACCATGCCATTAAAAGTGACACGCATATCGCTATACAAGCCTTCGGCCATCAGGACCTTAGCGAACAGAAGGTCACCCGGCACACAAAAGCGGGAGTTATCCACATCATGGAGTGGGTTAAAGTCATTGGCAATGCGCTTCGCAAATTGGCTGGCCTGCTCGCGAGTAAACGAAAAGCGATTGTCTGCCAGAGAGGTACAGTATTGGTCGATAAGCATAGTGTTAAGGCTGGATTCCTGCCGCAGTCATCCCATAAGCCAGACTGCACTTGTTGTTCTGGCTACCGGATGTTTAGTCATTAGTGACAAATGCCCTTGGTAAAACAGCGAATATTCCACGCTGCTCTCGCCACTCATAGCGGAGCGCTATAATCATCTACCCCAGAGCAAAAGCGCTGGAAGGCTATAGTACAATCTCCCTTACTTTGTTGCATCATGGGCAAAGAATAGTGGAGGCCGCAATTTCGGGGTAGATATCATAAGTTAGCCGACAACAGTAAACCTACCAGTAATTCGTAGTTTTTTGTTTACTGATTGTTATACCTAAATCCTGCAAAGGTTCTTCGATCCGAAGTTGCAATATCCTGTAAATGAAG
>OODV01000186.1 GCA_900299555.1 uncultured Endozoicomonas sp. | reverse complement strand
GCCATGTTTCATTCCTCTATTTGACCTTTTGAAATTGGGATTGCAGGATTTAGGTCCATAATTATTTTAATGCCCACTCAAGAGAAGCCCAAGCGGGCTGAAGACAAACATTCAGTGCCGTTCAGAGACCTGATTTATCGTGTACTTGGGAATTTCCACCACCAGCTCTTCATCACCCACCACCGCCTGACAACTCAACCGGGATTCCGGCTCCAGCCCCCAGGCTTTATCCAGCATGTCTTCTTCCAGCTCATCAGGCTCATCCATGCTATCAAAACCCTCCCGAACAACCACATGACAGGTTGTACAGGCACAGGACTTTTCACAGGCATGCTCAATCTCAATACCGTTTTGCAAAGCGGCATCACAGATGGTGACACCCGGCTCTACCTCAATAACAGCACCTTCCGGGCATAGCTCTTCATGGGGAAGGAAAACAAGTCGAGTCATAATCAGAACTCCTCCAAATCATCTACTTTCTGTCCGGAAAGAGCCTGGCGAATCCCCTGATTCATCCGACGGGCAGCAAATTCCTCACTGGACCTACCAATACGTTCAATTTCACTGGCAATCGACTTCGCGTCACCAGCCTGACGACAATGCTTTAACGACTCAAGATCTGCCAGTAAAGCAGTATATTCACCTTCACTCAACAGACTCTCGCCATCCTTTTCCAGCGCAACAGCCAGCGCTTCAACCACACGATCCGCTTCTACCTGCTGTTCACGCAGAGCTCGCAGATCTTTATCATCACCAGCGTACTCAAAAGAATCTTTCAACATTCGGGAGATATCCGCATCACTCAGGCCGTAAGATGGTTTAACCTGAATACTGCTTTTGACACCGGTAGATAACTCTTCTGCAGCAACACCAAGAAGACCATCAGCATCTACCTGAAAAGTCACACGAATCTTGGCCCCTCCAGCCGGCATGGGAGGAATTCCACGCAACTCAAAACGGGCAAGAGAACGATTATCCCGAATCAATTCCCGCTCACCCTGAAATACATGAATAGCCATTGCAGTCTGGCCATCTTTGTAGGTTGTAAACTCCTGGGCTCGACTGACAGGAATAGTGGTATTGCGATGAATCACCTTTTCCATCAGACCACCCATGGTTTCCAGTCCAAGCGAGAGCGGAATAACATCCAGAAGGAGCATATCTTCTGCTGATTTATTTCCAGCCAGAACATTCGCCTGAAGAGCTGCACCAACAGCAACCACCTTATCAGGGTCAATCGATGTCAACGGCTGCTTACCGGAAAACCCTTCAACCCTTTCACGAACCCTGGGCACCCGGGTAGAACCACCTACCATAACCACTTCATCAATCTCATTCGCTTTCAGTCCAGCATCCCGGAGTGAACGCTTGAACGCGCGGATCGTACGATCAATCAATGGGTCCACCAGCTCGTCGAACTGCTCACGGGAAAGCGTGCCACTCCACTCACCAAAGCCGACCTCAACTTCAGGCTCAACAGTCAGAGTCTCTTTAACTCGACAAGCCTCGACCATTGCCTCCCGAAGTTGCAATGAGTTAATTGAGGATTCATCAACCCCCGCTTCACGAAGCATCCAGCGCGCCACGATCCGATCAAAATCATCACCACCCAGCGCTGTATCACCGCCGGTAGCCATAACCTCAAAAACACCCTTTTCCAGGCGAAGAATAGAAATATCGAAGGTGCCACCACCCAGATCATAAACCGCTATAACACCCTGTCCGCCCTGATCCAGACCATAAGCCACAGCCGCTGCCGTTGGCTCATTCAGCAAACGATACACGTTCAAACCCGCAAGCTTTGCTGCGTCTTTTGTCGCTTGTCGCTGGGCGTCATCAAAATAGGCTGGCACAGTAATTACAGCACCATCCAGCTCTCCACCCAGAGTATCTTTTGCACGACCAACCAGTGCACACAGAATCTCGGCTGAAACTTCAACAGGGCTGACATCCCCGCGACGGGTTTTGATAAAAGGCATCCCTTCGTTCTGCCCCTGGGGAGCAGTAACAAATCGATACGGTAAAACCCCACCGAGGGAATCAACATCTTCCAGACCACGTCCCATCATCCTTTTGACAGAAACAATCGTGTTTTCCGGATCAATCAGAGATGAGTTTTTTGCAGGAACACCAACCTCAACACCCTGCTCACCGTAATGAACCACAGAAGGTAATGTATGCTGCCCATCGATATCGGGAAGTGTCTCGGCAACACCTGAACGGACAGTAGCTACCAGGGAGTTGGTGGTCCCCAGGTCTATGCCCAACGCCCGCTTGTATTGATGTGGTTCGGGAGCCTGTCCCGGCTCAGAAATCTGCAGTAACGCCATACCTGCCTCTTCTCTTCCTAAATTAGCCGTCCAACAACTCGGATTCCAGCTGTTCCAGTTCAGCCGCCAGCTTTACCATGAACTGCATCTTTCTTACAACCGTTTCCGCCTGGTCCAGATCCAGCTCTTCGCCTGCCTCCCAGAAACCTTCAAACTGCTTGAGATAGGTATCAAGATCGCGATCAACCCGATCAACCAGCTGTTCAAGCTCCTGCTCAGGGTTTGCGTGCGATCTAATATCAGAAAGTGCCTCACGCAACGCCATCTGCTCCATCAGGAACTGTGGATCCATAATGGTGTTGCGCTCCATATCAACATCACGACCAGCAATCTTCAAAAGGTAAACAGCCCTTTTCAGCGGCTGCTTCAGAGTATCAAATGCTTCGTTAACATGAGAGGCATACTGCACCGAAAGACGCTGCTGACGCTCACCATCTCCAGCAAAACGGTCTGGATGCACCGCTCTCTGCAGCGCCCGATACTGACTGGAAAGCTGCTGCTGATCAACCTGACAGGAAACAGGCAATTCAAAAAGCTCAAAATAGTTCTTGGTTAAATCAACCACAACGCATTCAAATCCCAAGTCGGTAATAATACCAGTTGCATTTTCCAAACCCCGACACCCTAGAAAGCTAAACAGAAATCCTGCATTGAAGTTCCTCGCCATAGCAATGGTTATGGCTAGCCACTTTGCCTTGCCTTTCCGTCCAGCTCACCATGCCCATAACGGGTTTAGAAAAATTAATTGGCATAACACATTAGAAATTACTCATTATTACCTGAGCACTTTCTCAAAAAATAAGGCCCGACCAGTATGAACCAGCCGGGCCAGAAGGCAGATCAAAACTCTCAGCCAGCACTTGCTTGACAGAACCAGAGAAGCCCATAAAGAACTGCTTATCTGTCAGCCAGCGTCCACGCTAAAGCTTTCACCGCAGCCACACTCACTGGCAGCATTTGGATTGTTAAACTGTAAGCCTTCATTAAGCCCTTCTTTGACAAAGTCCAGCTCAGTACCGTCCAGGTAAACCATACTTTTCGGGTCAATAAACACTTTCACTTCGTGATCTTCAAAAACCTGATCACCATCATCAGTCACATCCACAAATTCCAGGACGTAAGCCATACCAGAGCAGCCAGAAGTACGCACACCCAGTCTAATGCCCAGCCCCTTACCCCGACGGGAAAGCTGACCTTTGATATGACGGGCAGCCGCTTCGGTTACGGTAATTGCCATTAAATACTCCATCCACTTCCGGGTAAACCACGGGCTTACCCGGCTATAAATCTGTTCTGCTTAACAACGGGTCATGCTTACATGACAGTTCTGAAACATGTCAGGCAGCTGGAGCTGCATCATCATGCTTCTGTTTACCCCGGTAATCGTCAATGGCTGCTTTGATAGCATCTTCCGCCAGGACAGAACAGTGAATTTTTACCGGAGGCAATGCCAGCTCTTCAGCAATATCGGTATTCTTGATGGTTGCCGCTTCATCCAGTGTCTTACCTTTCATCCATTCTGTCGCCAGAGAACTGGAAGCAATGGCAGAACCGCAACCATAGGTTTTGAAGCGGGCATCTTCAATCACACCCTCATCATTGACCTGAATCTGAAGACGCATAACGTCGCCGCATGCTGGAGCACCGACCATGCCTGTACCGACATTCTGAGAGTCCTGGTCGAGCTTACCTACGTTACGAGGATTCTCGTAGTGATCGATAACCTTTTCGCTGTATGCCATTTTTCTCTCCTCCAGGGCAATACACTTCAGTGCACTACCCCTAAATTCAGTTAACTCTGAGCCTGTTAGTGCGCAACCCATTCAACCTGGCTTAAATCAACACCATCTTTGTACATATCCCAGAGCGGAGAAAGCTCTCTCAGTTTCGTAACCGCTTCTCTGATCTCTGATACTGCGTGATCCACTTCAGCCTCTGTCGTAAACCGCCCCAGACTGATTCTCAGGGAACTGTGGGCAAGCTCATCACTCAACCCCAGCGCCCTGAGCACATAGGAAGGTTCAAGACTGGCAGAAGTGCAGGCCGATCCAGATGAAATGGCAAGATCTTTCAGGGACATCATCAGGGATTCCCCTTCAACAAAGGCAAAACTGATATTCAGAATGCCAGGAACCCGCTGCTCCAGCGAACCATTAACATGCACTTCTTCCAGATCAGAAATCTGCGAAAGCACTCTGTCTTTTAATTGCTCCAACCGAACCTTTTCTGCACCCATCTCTGAAGCAGCGATTCGACACGCCTCACCAATACCCACGATCTGGTGGGTCGGCAGAGTACCGGAACGCATGCCACGCTCATGCCCGCCACCATGCATCTGGGCCTCAAGGCGCACACGTGGCTTACGACGCACATAAAGGGCACCAATACCCTTAGGGCCATAAAGCTTGTGAGCAGATATAGAAAGCAGATCAACCTTCATCGCTTCCATATCCAGTGGAATTTTACCGGCACTCTGGGCAGCATCGACATGAAAGATAATTTTCCGAGAGCGCGTCAAGTCTCCAATCGCTTCAATATCATTGATAACGCCAATCTCATTGTTGACGTGCATCAAGCTAACCAGAATTGTGTCATCACGAAGAGCCTTTTCCACCATATCAGGAGTAATCACACCATCACTGTCAGGATCCAGGTAGGTAACTTCATAACCTTCCCGCTCAAGCTGACGACAGGTATCCAGTACCGCCTTGTGCTCGATTCGTGAAGTGACAATGTGCTTACCCTTTTTGCTGTAAAAGCGGGCCACACCTTTAATGGCAAGGTTATCAGACTCTGTTGCACCAGAAGTCCAGACAATCTCTCTCGGGTCTGCATGAATAAGATCCGCAACCTGACGACGCGCATCTTCAACAACTTCTTCAGCGCGCCAGCCGAAAACATGGGAACGCGAAGCCGGGTTACCGAAATTACCTTCAAGAGAGAGGCACTGAATCATCTTCTCAGCCACTCTCGGGTCAACCGGTGTTGTTGCGGAATAATCGAGATAAATAGGTAATTTCATCTGGTACATCTCCAGGCGGTCAGTACGCTCAATGCCCTTGATTCGCAAAGGGTTAAAATCATCATGCCTCTACACCAAACGCTCTTTATTACAAAGAGCCCTCATAGAATGGTGTCAGCGGCAATTTTGTTGTCCTGTTGCTCATCCTGGCGAATGGCAACACTTTGCACTTCCCTGCGCGCTACAAGATCAGCCAGACTGATCGCTCCAAGAAACGAATGAATCTGCTCGCTTAAATCCTGCCACAGGTGATGGGTCAGACACGTTGCGCCTTTCTGACAGCCACCAGAGCCCCGGCACTTAGTCGCATCTACCGATTCATTAACTGCATCAATCACCTGAGCGACATAAATCGCTTCAGTACCGCGACTTAACCGATACCCTCCCCCGGGCCCACGCACACTGCAAACCAAATCCCCGCGACGAAGCCTGGAAAACAGCTGTTCAAGGTAAGAGAGAGAGATTCCCTGACGATCTGATATATCCGCGAGAGAAACCGGCCCCTGATCGGCATGAAGTGCCAGATCCAGCATGGCAGTCACCGCATAACGTCCTTTGGTCGTCAATCTCATACAGCATCTCTCTTGCTATGAAGGCAGAGTCATCACTCTTGTAAGTCCCAAAGCACTTTAAGCCTATGATTCTTAACTGCGACTCTCCCAGCAGCAGAATCCACATAGACTCAAGCTATCTTTATGGAATTATGAAATACCTTAGCAAAATAGTCAACTATTAGAGATAAAACCGGAGCAGACAATCAAACTATGTGTAAATATCAAAAGATTTTAAAAAACAGCTTCATATAATTTTTCGGCATTTTATAGAAAGTTAAGGGAACTTTCAAAAACTCAGCCTAACAAACATCCGACATCAGCAATACCCAAAAGGATTTGCGCTAAAAACCCCACTGAAAAACCTATGTACTCCAGTACATATCATTGGGATTTCGCCAAAATAACTACTGAATAATTATCACAGGATTAGTTATATGGACTCATTCAGCTTCTCAAGCTTGGGCACCAAGACCAAAACAACTCCAAGCCCGGATAGACACCAACTACCTGAATCAGGAACAGACCACGCCCCTGTATTAAGCCATGGTAGATCTGTTGATATACTTAAAAACACTCCATCAAGCAATCCCGGCACCCAAGATCAAACGAGCCCACGAAAACAAGTCCTAGAGCGTGAAACCAGAGCACATACACCCACCAGCTGCTCAGATACTGTTACACCGGAGACAGACTCTAGCCAGCCCAACTATCCCCCTAAACCCCGAAGCAACTCTGCAACCACAACAAACAATTCAGGCTTGACTAGCGGACAAATAAAAGCAGGAGGGGCTAATGAGGCTTATCTCTACTGTTCGGAGCATACGGCACAATATGAAATCTGGACTGCTACAGGTGAGAAAAATACCGCGAGCCCCCACCCCCAACCATTCAGCCAGAGTAATGACAGGCCCGGATCAACAACAGTTTTAACATCAAAACCAACACGATCACCTGATACTCCATCTACAGAACAACCATCAAGGAATGCTCTTGCCTCTACCACCTGTAAGCCAAAATTTTCTAACACCTCACCCAGCCGCCATCTATCTCATAAACCTAACAGCCCAACAGGCCATACTCTAGAGCCTTTTGAACAAACTCACAGAAATACAGAGAAGCGCCCCATTCTGGAGGCTGTCGCCGGCACACTTCCAAGCTCCTCAAAAGCCGTTGTAAAAGCAATGAGCCCAATGCCCAAAACGACCGCAGGACAGATTGAAGTAGCCAAGAGGGAGCAACAGCAGCCAGTTGTGATTCAGAATTACTTTTCTGACTACAAAGGCTCTTATGATAGCTTCAAAAAAGAGCATAAAGAGCTGTGCGACTTTATGAGAAAGAGAGACGTTCTTGGGAAAGCCAACCACCCTGACCACTGTAAATCAATTTTTGAACGCCGTGGTTTTTTTGAACACCACCTTTATCAAATGTTTATGGTTGGAACATCAAGAGCAGCTTTATCTCCCTTAATGACAAGGTTCCGCTCAGCAGATGATCTGCAGACAAAAACCGATATTGCAATAGAGATTGCAGAACAGTGCATTCAAAGAAGTAATGACACATCCAGCCACCTGCGTGCGAACAAAGACTCTTATTACGAGGCTTGCGACCCCACAAAAACAAATAAAGAAGACTCACCTTTAACGGTTGCTGTAGTGGACACACCTGCAAGGCAATTTTTTAAAGAGGCAGTCCGTGTTCTTAGAGGCCATCAAAGTGATGCTGCAGAAGTTCGACGTTTCTTAGAGCAAAACTATGATACACTCGACTTTGCATTTAAATTCGACATGAAAAAAACCGAATCCAATGAAAGGTACCGTCGCGAAGATGGCCCAGCCGAAGCAAAAGAGAAACTCTTATCCGGATTTCAAGCTTTAATAAAAAGTGGCAAAGTTATCAATATTGAGTCAGGAAGCTTGAAGGTCCCAGCTGCAGTAGCTGCCAACCCGGAAGATATGGCATGCTACAAGACCTATGCTCACCAAATGTTTAGCCTACACAAAAAAGTTGAGACATCCCTGGCGACACAAGATAGCGCGAGCTTGGAAGACACCGATTTCCTTTTGAATATATGTCAGGTAGCATTGCAAACCATGGAGCTGAATGACCAATGCGCTAAAAAACAGTTAGCCTCACAAGCTGAAAAACCAGCTTTGCGCTAGCTTTCGAAACCAGATTAAAGAAAGTGTCCCGGCCTTCTTATTCTCCAGCTTTAACAGATACCATTATCATCTTTGTGTAATGGTATCTGCCCCTTCCAAAAATTTAATAGTCTTCTCAACAAAACCAGCAACTATTGCCAGCCCTGAGTAAACACTTTTATCGATGCTCACAGAATCCCAATAAAATTTTAAATGCACGAAAGGCCTGTAAAGCCTTATCCCACTGCCATTTGAACAAACTTTTAGATTACTGTTGTTGAAATCAACAACGGTTGATCAGGAGTTCTGCTAGTCAGCCAACACCTCTCGGCTCTCATCCTTAACCGGCTCGAAGTCCTCTTTCTTCAACTCTGGTAATGGCCTTACCTTACACTCAAGACCATTATCTTTTAACACTTGGCATAATGTATCAAAGCGGGAATCGACCTCATGAAGGTGATCCAACATGGCTGAGATAGCATGCGCTGTCGGGTCAGGCATTTCTGAAGTGACTGCATAAGCATCAAACCCCATCTTTTCTGCCATTTTTTCTGCGTTGGCATGGCGGCGATCATCCTTGTGATCAGGCTTTTTAACAATCCTGCCGGGAATACCAACAACCGTTGCGCCAGGTGGAACTTCGCGCACAACCACAGCATTGGATCCAATTCTGGCTCCCTCTCCCACAAGGAATGGCCCAAGGACTTTTGCACCAGCTCCAACAACAACCCCATTTGCTAACGTCGGATGCCGCTTACCCTGATTGGCTGGATGCTCCTTACCTTTATTCGGAGAAGTCCCCCCCAGTGTCACACCATGATATAGCGTGACATCATCATGAATAACCGCCGTTTCACCAATGACCACCCCCATGCCATGATCAATAAAAAAACGACGACCGATGGTTGCCCCGGGATGAATCTCAATACCGGTTAACCAGCGATTAAAAGTTGAAAGTGTTCGCCCCAGCCAGAGAAAGCCGGCTTTCCACAATTTATGAGACACTCGATGGAGCAACAGGGCGTGCAGCCCCGGGTAATTGGTAATAACTTCAAAGGTACCGCGGGCGGCCGGATCCCGAGCCATTACGGTTTTAATATCTTCTTTTATTCGCTCAAACATGGTCTGCGCCTGCCTGTTATTATCCTTTACTGACCACGGGAAGTTCAGCACCAAAACTCAGTTCCACAAAACATCCCACCGTCTTAGAAGCTTCCGATGCACAATCAACAACATACAGAAGCCTCCATCGTTTATTTACTCTTTATTGTCTGACGCAAGACATCGCTGAGTTTCTGATAAAACCCCTCTCAAAATACTCAGCTCAACACGGTCAGGTCGAACCCGACCATAAAGACGACGCAGTTTCGCCATAATCTTTTCATGACTACTGTGATCCAGAAAACCAATCTCCATCAACACCTGGTGCAGATGATCATAGTAGCGTTCCATATCATCCATATTTGCCAGCTCATGAGTACGAGGCTTCGGCATTTCCAGCGCATCCGCATTAATCAGCTGCTGCATTCTTAATTCGTAGCTCATCACCTGAACGGCTGCACCGAGATTCAGCGAACTAAAATCTTCGTTCGTGGGAATATGAACCTGAAGGTGGCAACGCTGCAGCTGCTCATTGGTCAACCCCTTGTCCTCCCGACCAAAAACCAGGGCAACTTTCAGAGTTACCGCTTCATCAATAATGCTCTGGGCACAGGCACGAGGATCTACTAACGGTAGAGACACACCTCTCACCCGGGCACTGGTACCGACTACAAACTGACAATCAGCCAGCGCCTCATCCAGCGTTGCACAAATTCTGGCATTCCTGAGAATATCATCTGCACCAGAGGCCAGCGCAGTCGCGGTACCCGATGGAAAATCATCAGGCGATACCAGACATAACTGGCTCAGACCCATGGTTTTCATAGCTCGGGCAGCCGCCCCGATATTGCCGGGATGAGAAGGATTAACCAGTACAATGGAAATATTGTCGAGCACCACAGGAATCTCTAGCTTTATATAATATCAGCTCGCCAGTGTACTCAAATTACAGCTAAAGCCAAGCCCATAGTAAAACTACCGACAAGTAAGAGAGCTCGCTCCATTGCAAGTTGGCCTCCATCCTGTCAGAATCCGCACCCAATTTGTATTATGAAAATTCTGACATTTCCAAGTATGCAGATATTTTCATGGTTTCGGCGGTTCGGTTGTCCGATGAGCGTACACCCAACTCGTGGCTGTCGGGATACAGACGGATCATTGAATTCCGTATAATCCCACTCCACCCCGATTCGATCTTTCACAGTTCAGACGTAATTTAAGCCTATGCAACCGATGGTTAATATGGCGCTGCGTGCAGCGCGCCAGGCTGGCGAAATCATTGCCCGCGCCTACAAAGATCTCGATCACGTTAACGTGGAATTCAAAAGCCGCAACGACTTTGTGACTGAAGTAGACAAGGCTGCCGAGAAGGTCATTATCGACTCTTTGAGAAAAACCTACCCTGATCACGGTTTTTATGGTGAAGAGTCCGGCCATCGTGAAGGAACAGGTGCAGGCAAAGATTACCTCTGGATCATTGACCCACTGGATGGTACCACCAACTTCATTAATGGCATTCCTCATTTTGCGGTTTCTATTGCCGTTCAGTATCGTGGACGCCTCGAGCATGCGGTCATTGTCGACCCTCTCAAAGAAGAAGAGTACTGCGCCAGCCGCGGCCATGGTGCCACTCTCAACAGTAAGCGCATGCGTGTAGGTAATCGCAGAACTCTGGAAGGCGCTCTAATTGGTACTGGAATACCATTTATGAATCCCGGCATCAACCACCTGGACAGCTATCTCAACATGATGAGATCACTGCTTGGTGATACCGCTGGCATTCGCCGCGCTGGTTCCGCAGCCCTTGACCTCGCTTATGTTGCCGCCGGCCGCCTGGATGCATTCTGGGAAATCGGTCTGCAGGACTATGACATGGCAGCCGGCGTTCTGATGGTTCAAGAATCAGGCGGACTCGTTGGCGACTTCAAGGGTGGGCACACCTATATGCAGAACAACCAGATCGTTGCTGGCAACAGTGGCTGCTTTAAGGAAGTACTGAAGCGAATCAGACCTTTCGTAACAGAAGGCATGTTCCGCCACTAAAATAAAAAACGAAAAAAATTTACTTAAGCACAAAGCGAGGCACAACCTCGCTTTTGAGATAATGATTAAGCTTTTGTGCACTCACATATCATTTACCTACCGTCTTAAATACAAATTTACTAGGGAATAAACGAGGAAGAAATTCAACTTCCTCCTCTTCACGCTCAGTTACCGTAACGAGCGTGAGCAATTTTCCTTCAGCCTGCCCCTGCAAAGATTGCTTGGTATGAGCATCTAACGCAGAAACCATTCCACGGTCATAGTTCAAACCATCGTAGTTAATCATGGTATCGAAGTCGTCGATAATCACCGTATAATTACAGCCCGATCCAACCTGATGATTATTCCGCTCAGCAAATGCATCATTCAAAGGTCTTTGGCGATCCCTGGTTTTGACCACATCTTTTGCTGACACATAACTGCAAAATGCACCAAACTCATTTTTTGCCAAGGCAGCCAGCGTTGACTTACCACTGCCCTGCGGACCTTTAATAAGAACACGCAAGACGGAGCGGGAATTATCCTGCTTGAACTCAACAAGTACCTTCTTGAGTTGCTCGACAACTTTTGATGAATACCCCTCATATTCAAGGGTTTTCCCCGCCAAGGACATGAAATCTCTCTTTCCAAACTGTGGCTGAACCTGTGTAAAAGCCCACTCAAAATCAGTCATACTGACATCCAGCGTCTCTAACTGACTGAGAGCTTGAGGGCAAAAAAAAGTGTCGTTCTCTGTCAGTCCCTGCCCCTTACGAAGGGCAGATAGCCTGGCCTTCTCCACCAACGCGCCAAGCTCAGCACCGCTAAAACCGCTCGTCTTTTCCGCCAGCTCTTCAAGAGAGACATCAGTATTCAACATCTTGCTATCCGAAAGATCCCTGGTCTGAATCCTTAGAATCTGAAGACGTTGATCCTTCTCTGGCAAATTAAATTTCATTTGCATATCCATCCGCCCGGGGCGCATCACAGCCGAATCAACCAGGTCTGGCCGATTCGTTGTACCGAAAACAATCAGATTGTTTTTTTTATCAATACCATCCATGCAAGTCAGAAACTGGTTCACGACTTTATCCCCAATACCATTATCTCCTGCCCTGCCCCTGGCCGGTAACATCGAATCAATTTCATCAATCAAAATCAAACGAATACTCTCACCTGCCCCTGACCCCGGTTCAGAAAAAATCTCTCTTACACGCTGCTCAGACTCCCCCACATATTTACCAAAAACTTCCGGTCCTGAAATAATTCGAGTTGATACACTAAAGCCATTTTCCTTAAGCAAAGACTCAATAACACTAACAAACAACGTCTTACCAGTACCTGGTGGCCCGGACAGAATACCGCCCCTGGAAATTTTACACTTCAGCTTATCCTGAAGCCCCACCGACAGTAATCGTGGGCTGATAAACGAATTGACGAACTGTCGGATAGCGTCATTCACCCCTCCAATACCATAGGGCTGACCGTCAAAATCAAACTTTTCAGCAAGTTTCCTGACATTAACTGCAGGAGGAATATCGGTAATTTCAAGTTTCTTTTTTACACTTTCAGAAGTGGTAATCCTCAAGACACTGGCGTTGCTCACCAGTAGGCCACTCGAAAGCTCTCGAACACCTTCGCTGGATTCGACCCCTACTGTGGCAATAAAATGATAATCATCAACACTGAATTGATATGAATTAGAATCAGACAGTGGACAACCTGATTCGTGACACATTTTGAGGAATGCCTGAGAAATGGCAGACCAAGTCTTACTCAATTTATTCTGGTTATTGAAGTCACTTTCTGTTCGAGGATTAACCGCTTGCACAGATCGAATATCCAGAGTGACTGAATCCCAACAAGCAGCAGGCTGATTCAAACTCTCACTTAAATTAACCGCGCTCCCAGGCTGTAGTTTACAATTCTTCCTCATCACCTTCGATATACAGACAGTTTGATCGTCAACATCATCCCGCTTCAATACCTTTACCACTTGGGCATTGTCGGAACCGCTCTGCAAACAAGCATACACTGAATTGAGCGATACCTTGGTACTAACAAAAACACTGTTAGGCTCATCAAACCAGTCATTCTCAAAAAGACCGACCTTAAACTCGACGCTACCTATTTTATTTGCCACCAGCGCATCACTCGAGCCGCCAGGTATTTTATTAGTCGCAAAGTTATCCGTAAGTGAACTAACGGTACCGCAACGACCAGGAGTAAGCGGCCCACAATCAAAAAAATCTGATCTCTTTGATAACAAAGCATCTCGCGCTTGTTGAAAATGCACATCACCGCTTGTTGAACGTCTAACATCCCTATTGCTATACCTTTTCGAATCACCCAAATCTTTTTGCATATCATTGCTTTCTGCTTTAAAGGGAGTTTTAGCAGTATCAATTCGAGAAAACATAACGACCTCTTTGCTTTGTATTATTCAAAGGACTCCTTCCCAGAAAAAAGGTTCATTATAGAAAAAAACCGGCAAAAGCGCCGGTTTTCAACAATCAAACCAGAGGCTCAAGGCGTCTGATCGAGCTCCTCATTTTCCTTAACAGGAACAATCAGGTCTTCCCTGCTTATTCTCATGTAGATCAGCATATTGGATGCAATATAGATGGAAGAATAGGTACCCACCCCCACACCCACAATCAATGCCAGGGCAAAGTTGTGAATCATATCGCCACCGAACAGGAACAAAGCCAACAACACCATCAAGGTGGTACCAGAAGTCGCTAAAGTACGACCCAGAGTCTGGGTCAGCGAGACATTAATAACTTCTTCTGCATCACCTTTTCTCAGCTTGCGAAAATTCTCACGAATACGGTCATAAACAATGATCGTATCGTTCAGGGAGTAACCTATTACCGCAAGTAAAGCAGCCATTACCGTCAGGTCAAACTGCAGCCCCAAAAGCGCAAACAGACCCAACGTGAAGATGACATCGTGCGCCAGAGAAAGAATAGCACCAACGGAGAACTTGAACTGGAAACGGAAAGCGATGTAGAGCGTAATCAGGAGCATGGCAAACAACATACCCAGACCTCCCTGCTCACGCAGCCTTTCACCAACCTGCGGCCCAACAAACTCGACCCGGACCGCTTCAACACTGCCCTCGTAGTTTTGACCTAACAAGCCGGCAACCTCTGCCCCCATTTTTGGATCATCACCAGGAATTCGAACCAGAATATCTTCTGCGGAACCAAACTCCTGAACAACAACGTTTTCGTAGCCAGCTGCTGCCAGCTGCTCACGAATCTCAGAAGTTTTTACCGGCTGATCATAAACCAGCTCAATCAACGTACCACCGGTAAAATCAAGCCCCCAGTTAATACCCTTAACCGCGAGCGCACCTATTGAGCCCAGCATCAAGATCAGCGACAGCACCGAAGCATAGGAGCGCAGTCGCATGAAATTTATGACTTTTAAATCATTCATCACTGCCACCTCAAATATACAGTTTCTTCAGGTTACGACCGCCGTGGGTCAGGTTAACCAGAGCACGCGTGAAGACAATGGCGGTGAACATAGACGTCAAAATACCAATACACAACGTTACCGCAAACCCTTTAATGGGACCGGTACCCACTGCAAAGAGAATAATACCCACCAGCAGCGTTGTGATATTACCGTCAAAAATGGAAACAAACGCCCGGTCAAAACCATCATGAATAGCACGCTGAATAGGACGACCACCACGAATCTCCTCACGGATACGAGAGAAAATCAGAACATTGGCATCTACCGCCATACCCAGGGTCAAAACAATACCAGCAATACCCGGCATGGTCAGCGTTGCGCCAAACAGGCTCATCACAGCGACCAGCAGAACAAGATTGATTGACAGGGCAATATTCGCCAGCAAACCAAACACCCGGTAAACCACCAACATAAATATGGTCAACAGAGCAAAACCAATCAGAGTAGAGTGAACGCCCATCTGAATATTCTCTGCACCCAGACTTGGCCCAACGGTTCTCTCTTCCGCGAAATACATGGGTGCAGCCAAAGAACCCGCTCTCAGCAGCAACGCCAGTTCAGATGCTTCAGCTGAAGAGTTCAAACCAGTAATACGGAACTGATTACCCAGGGCACTCTGAATCGTCGCCAGACTGATAATACTCTCTTCTTGCTGGAAGCTTTGAGTCGTTTCCTTAACCGGCTTGCCATCAACCATTTTGGTGACAGTCTTGGTAACAGGCTTCTGCTCAATAAAGATTACCGCCATGGCACGGCCAACATAATTGCGCGTGGAACGATTCATGACAGTACCGCCATGGCTGTCCAGATTGATATTGACCTGAGGCTGCCCGGTCTGGGTATCAAAGTTGGATTGAGCACTGGATACCTGATCACCAGTAATGATGATGTCCCGCTCAAGATCAACCGGTGGACGACGGGAGTCACGGAAACTGAAGGACTCAGTAGTGGCCCTGGAAGCACTGGGCAACGCTTCCAGACGGAACTGCAGGTTAGCCGTTTTACCCAGAATACGCTTAGCTTCTGCGGTATCCTGAACACCAGGCAGCTCGACCACAATACCATTCCTGCCCTGGCGCTGAACCAGGGGCTCGGACACACCCAGTTCATTTACACGATTACGCACTGTCGTCAGGTTCTGACGCACCGCGTAATCTTCAATCTCTTTAATAGCAGTTTCAGAGTAACGGTAAGAAAGAACAGCACGACCATTAACTTCAAAGTTTTCTACCGTCAGATCCGGAAAATCCTTGCTGATCAGACGGGCGGCCTTATCACGGGACTGAGAGTCATTAAATGCCATTTGTCGTGCACCATCCGCACGCTCAGGCATGGTACGATAACGAAGCTTGTCTTTACGCAGAGCAGAGCGAATTTCCGACGTGGCAATATCCATTTTCAACTGAAGTGCCTTTGCGGTATCCACCTCCAGCAAAAAGTGAACCCCACCGGAAAGGTCAAGCCCCAACTTCATTGGGTAAGCACCAATAGAGGTCAGCCAGTCTGGCGTCGTCTGGGCCAGGTTGATGGCAACAATGTAGTCATCCCCAAGCGATTCTTTTATCAGCGACTTGGATAACTGTTGCTGATCAGCGCGGTTCAGGCGAATCAGAAGCGCATTATCGTCAAGCTCAACAGACTTAACATCGACATTGGCAGCAGCCAGAGCCCTTTCAGCTCTCTGCTGAACACGCTCATCCATTACTCTGGACGAACTGGCCCCAGTCACCTGTACAGCGGGGTCTGCGGGGTAAAGATTGGGAAGGGCATAAAAAAACCCGAGACCTACGATGACCAGAATCAGCAGGTACTTCCACAATGGATAGCGATTGAGCATGGCTCACCGGTTCCTGATTTAATAGTGAAGCGCCATAGCGGCATTGTTATACAGCCTTTGCCGGAAAAAATATTTCCAGGCCTATGGCATATGGCACAGTCCATTCAATTAAAAAAGCAGCCTGTTCAGGCTGCTTTTCTCAAGGCTTACTTAATCGCCTTAATAGTACCTTTCGGCAAAGTAGCGGCAACGGAGCCCTTCTGGAAGTTCAGCTCCATATTGTCGGCAACCTGCAAAGTAACAAACTCGTCAGTTACATTGCTTACCTTTCCAAGGATACCGCCAGTGGTTACGACTTCATCACCTTTAGTCAGCCCTGAAATCAGATTTTTGTGCTCTTTGGCACGCTTGCTCTGGGGGCGCCAGATCAGCAGCCAGAAAATCAGCACAAAACCACCCAGCATCACCAGCTGGCCGATCATACCCGGGCCACCGACAGCAGCTGTAGCACCACCTTCCGCTGCAGCCTGAGCCTGACTGATGAATGGAATCATTCCTATACTCCTAATCGAGTTATTACTGTTGACGCAGCAATTTACCTGAAAAACAACCAGTCAGGAACCCGTCCTGCCATCAAAAGAGGGTAAAAACAGTGCTACAGCCCAATAATTAAGGCTAACAAACACAGCATCTGGCCTTTAAGAGATGATCCGGTTGATACTGACAAACTGTTTATTGGGGACTTTCCACACAATATCAACCCCACAAATGCAATGAAGTCGCCCCAGAATAAAGGCTTAGCCCCAATCAGGAACATCCTGTCCACGCTTTCGGTAAAACTCAACCACAAACTCATCCAGCTGACCTTGCTCGATCGCAGACCTCAGACCTTCCATCACCCGCTGATAATAACGCAGGTTATGAATGGTATTGAGCATAGAGCCAAGAATTTCACCACACTTGTCCAGATGGTGAAGGTAGGAGCGGCTGAAATTCTGGCAAGTATAGCAATCACAATGTGCTTCAAGCGGGCGCTCGTCTATCTTGTGAGCCGAATTACGAATCTTGATAACCCCTTCATCCACAAACAGATGACCATTGCGGGCATTACGGGTTGGCATAACACAATCAAACATGTCGACACCACGACGCACCGCCTCAACGATATCTTCTGGTTTGCCGACACCCATCAGGTAACGGGGATGGTCTTCAGGTATTTTATGCGTAATGTGAGAAAGGATACGCATCATATCCTCTTTACTCTCTCCCACCGACAAACCGCCGATGGCATAACCGTCAAACCCGACCTCAGTCAACCCGGCCAGCGAAACATCCCGCAACTCTTCAAACATACCGCCCTGGATAATTCCAAACAGTGCTGATGGACTGTCACCATGAGCAGCCTTGGAGCGAGCTGCCCAGCGCAGAGAGAGTTCCATGGAAATACGGGCCTGCTCTTCAGTCGCATCACCGGGTGTACATTCGTCGAAAATCATAACGATATCAGAACCCAGTTCCTTCTGAACCTGCATGGAGATTTCAGGGTTCAGGAATACCTTGGAGCCATCCACCGGTGACTGGAATGACACCCCCTCTTCTGTGATCTTGCGCAGCTTGCCCAGACTGAACACCTGGAAGCCACCCGAGTCCGTCAGGATCGGACCATGCCACTGGTTAAAATCATGCAAATCGCCGTGTTTCTGAATGATTTCAGTGCCGGGACGAAGCATCAGATGAAACGTATTGCCCAGAATAATTTCTGCACCAATCTCTTTAATATCCCGTGGCAGCATACCTTTTACCGTGCCATAGGTACCCACCGGCATGAAACATGGGGTTTCAACAGTTCCGCGTGGAAACGTCAGCCGACCACGACGTGCTTTGCCGTCGGTTGCCAGCTGATCAAATTTCATAAAGCATTCTCTTGTCATGAATTCTGTTTAGCTCTTTCTTTAAAACCACAAAGACACAATGTCACAAAGATCAATTGGACGTTATGTCGATTCTTTTAGGTCTCGATCCCGCATTTACCCCCAGCCCACCAAGCGCAGAAGCACGACTGGAGGCGAGGAAATGCGCAATTTTTTCAACAGACTCTATGGCTACTCAGTCAGTTTTACGAGCCAGCAGCATGGCATCGCCATAACTGAAGAAACGATACTTTTGTTCAACCGCTTCTTTATAAGCATCCAGTACATGCTCTCGTCCGGCGAAAGCACTGACCAGCATTAATAAGGTGGACTGTGGTAGGTGGAAGTTAGTCACCATCAAATCCACACTGCGAAACTCATAGCCGGGATAGATAAAAATTTTAGAATCACCCTGGAATGGTTCAATCTCACCGGAGGCAGAGGCAGACTCAAGACTGCGGACAGACGTGGTTCCCACAGCAACTACACGATTACCTCGAGCACGTGTCTCCCGCACAGCCTGACAGACTTCCTCAGAAACCTCGATGTACTCGGCATGCATCACATGGTCTTCAATCCGATCGACCCGAACCGGCTGGTAGGTGCCAGAACCCACATGAAGCGTAACAAAAGCTTTCCTGACACCTTTCGCTTCAAGGCGTGCCAGCAGAGCTTCATCAAAATGTAGACCCGCTGTTGGCGCAGCCACGGCACCATCCCTTGCGGCAAAAACAGTTTGATAGCGTAAACGATCACTATCACCATCTTCACGATCAATATAAGGCGGCAATGGCATATGCCCGTGTTCGAGCAATAAAGGCAACACAGAGGTTTCAAAACGAAGAATAAACAAAAAGTCCTGTCGCCCTTCTACCACAACCCGAACTGCACCATCGGCCAGTAAAAGGACAGTGCCAGGCTTTGGCGACTTACTGGCCCGCACCTGGGCCAGTGCCAGATTATCTTCTACCACCCGTTCAATCAGTACTTCAATCTTGCCACCCGTCTCCTTTTGCCCATACATGCGGGCAGGGATAACACGGGTATTGTTCAGCACCAGCAAATCACCTGGCTCAAGAAGGCTTTCTATATTCGAAAACTGCTGATGCTCAATCTCACCGCTATTGCCATCAAGGCACAGCAGGCGGCTCCCTGTTCTGTTTTCCGCAGGAAACCGGGCAATCTGCTCATCGGGCAGATCAAAATCAAAATCACTGACTTGCATGGACAATCCGGTGGTTAATTACTTCATTTCCATCAGTAATCCACACCTTTCATGGTAAAAAGACGATGGAAGAACCAGGAAAACCAGTCGTTATAAAAAGCATGAAAGGATACTGCTGTCTTTCACCACCCCTATCAGGAATAAACCGATTCGTAAGAAATGCCTAAAATTTGGATGATCGTCCACTGCTTTTCCTTCAAACCGACCACATGCTGTTCCTGATTATTGACCGTTAATACATTAATCCCCTGAAAGCAGAAGAAGACCCATCTTGCTGTTGGATTCTGGCAGGGCTTCTTTTTCTGGTTTGGAAACACACGACTCCGCTTTTTCAGTTCGTACCTTATTCTGTGCTGGATAGCAGCATAGACCATCAGGCAGAGTGTCATCACCATCAACAGCGCTTCAATGCGCTCCGGTTTCTTCAGATAGAGTGAAGAGACCAGAAAGTCCGGGCTTTTCAGGAAACTAAATCA
>OODV01000357.1 GCA_900299555.1 uncultured Endozoicomonas sp. | reverse complement strand
CACTTCAAAATCATGGTATATCTGCTGACAGGTAAGCTGGACTTTACCAAGGTGAGCAAAGCCTGCTTACCCACATGAAATTAAAAAGAACCTAAATGATTTTCTGTTGAAGCGGTACGAGCGGGCGCCACAAACCGGCATTTATCACTTTGATCCTATTGCGACGGGTTTTGTGTTGGCTGATCTTTTCCAGACGGCCGGTAATACCCTCGAACTGCGGGTTGACAGTGGCAGCGGTGGCAATATTGAACTGCTGTTTGAATCCGTCGAAGCCGCATAAACGGGGGGTGTCTTATGTCTGACAAGCCCGATTTGTGGGAATCCCTCGGCCAAACCTTGGGCGATGGAATCAATAACATTCGCTTAAGTAGGACCTTGTTGTTGGTTATTCAGGTGAAGGTTTTATGATCAAAAAGTAAAGAAAAGTATATTTTTTCAGATTTTCAAAAACAGGGCAAGGCGTCCCGGTAGTCTGAATCTACTCATACCTATGCCTCAAGGTATTCGCTGGAAAAATTCCAAAGATGGCAGGAAAAATGTAATTGAGCTGGCGGTGTTTATTTTGCCGGTTCAGAAAACAGGCTGAATAGTTTGATTAACGGTGGCTGAAAAACTATTTCTATTCCGGATTATGCCGTAAAAACCTATTACAGTCTGTAAAAAAAGTGGGGGCATTAGTGGGGGCAGATAGGGGTTTTTGAAGAGGTTGTGAGTTCTTGCTAACTATAAAGATATTATGCTGTATGGTGGGCCCACCAGGACTTGAACCTGGGACCAACGGATTATGAGTCCGCTGCTCTAACCAACTGAGCTATAGGCCCTGTAAAGCGGATTGGATTATACGCATAGAATTCGTCAGCCGCCAACCCTGTTATCGTCTTTTGACGGTTTTTCCTTACAGTACTCCATTAGCACGGCCGATTCTAGCGTGATCAGGCCCTCATGGTACTCAGTTACTTTGCCAGCTCGGGAGAGGAACTATTGATTCTGGATAATCTGATCAGTGAGATTCGACCTGCCAGTAATCGAAAAGACCTGGTGCCTGTGTATAACTTTAATGGGGATGGGCTCTGGTTATCCCGTCAGCGGGGGGGAAGGGGGCGTAGTTGGAGAGTCCAGCAAAATCAAATAGCCAGGGAAAGCTGAACGAGGGGAATAGCTAATGATTTTGCTGCCCCCCCAAACGAAAGAGCAGGGATGCCACCATGATATTACTTCGTGAACTGGCTCTATCGTTAACTCTGCTTTTGATTCTGCTGTTTGCCGGCAGCTTTGTGTTGACGGTAAGCGATGCTCGCTATTATTTACAGGAACAGTTGGATTCCCATGCTCAGGATACTGCAACCTCTCTAGGGGTTGCCATTGCTTCAACCGGTGTTGATAACGTTGCCACAGTAGACTCGATGATTGATGCGGTGTTCGATCATGGCTATTACCGCCGGCCGGAGGCATTTTCTGGCAGGAGAAGTGTTTCGAGTTTTACGGTTTTTGTGCCAGCCTGTGGCATGAGTGAAAATCGCAGGATTATCGAGCTGCTTTTCCGGGTTCTGGCTTCTATGGAGTTTTTCTCCACTGCCGAAGGCAGCAACTGTTTGCTTATTGCGTCGGTGACTCACCACGGACTCTGTAAGCCAGAGTTCCTTCTGGATCATGGTGACAAGCAATTGCTCGAGCTTGAAGCCCAGGTGAAGAATTGCTGGGATGTTTCAGATGTCAGTGGTGAGACTGTCTATCCATACATGCGGTGGAGTGATAAGCAGTGACTCAAAAAGCTGGAAGCCATGATGTCATAGGGAAATATTGAGCTGTATGGGCAGCCGGTTCTGGATATTAATGGTGATGTCGCGTTTACAGAAGTAATCGCTCGACTGAATCTGGATGGTGACCTTGTACCTGCAGACTCTTTCTTACCCATTGTCGAGCGCTATGTTCTTTATGCCGAGTTTGATTGGGCCGTATTTTTTACGCTTGCTGATTATATTCATGAGCGAGCTGATTATCAGCTCTACTGCCTGAATATCTCTCCTTATTCACTTGTGGATGATGACTTCTATCACTGGTTACTGGATGCTCTCAAGCTTCGTCAGGACCTGGCCAGATGTTTAATTCTTGAAACACCTGAGCGGACACTATTGCTTGTGGGGGATAGGGTGGCTGAACAAGTGGATAAACTGGTTGAAAGAGGATGCCAGTTCTCTATTGATCATTCTGGGATTACCAGTCAGGCTCTGACCTTTCTTCAGATTATTGATGCCCACTACTTAAAAGTGGATGGCAGTTTTGCCAGAGAGATTACTTCCAGTTACGAAAATCAGCTTTATATCAGAACTTTTTCCATGCTGGCTGAGTCCAGGGATATAGGTGTGCTTGCTCAAGGCATTGAAAGTGAGTAAGAGTGGGAGGCTTTGAAGCAGCTGGGGGGCAGGTGGACAGGGTTACTATCTTGGGTGTCCTGAATCGTTGTGAGATCCTGAACCTGTTTCTATATGGCTATCATGTTTTTTCTGCACAACTTACTGGACGAATTCAGTAGGTACTCGCACAACCCGCATTATTAGAGGATAATGGCTACTCAATAAGCGCATCCATTTTGGAACGCCATATTCAGGATAACGAGCCTGAGCGGTGACGAACGAGGAGATTATGGCGCTGGAAAAGATAAAAGCGACCTTTCAGTCGGGCATTCAAAATATATCCAGGCTTGTTCACGGTAAAGCTCTGTTGGTTGGGGCTGGTATCCTGATATTGCTTCTCTCTCTCATAGGGTTGTACTGGAGCCAGGAGCCTGAGCTATTTTCGGTGCAAGCCAATGCTGAAAAAGTAGCATCAGATAATGGCCAGAAAGTTGTGCCAGGCTATACCACAACAGCAACATTGTATTCTCTGGCAGATACACTGCTGAATAAACCAGGCGGTTTCCTGCGTAACGATATCATGCCTCCAGGCGTGCTGATGGATAACATGCCGAATTGGGAAGTTGGTGTGCTTATTCAGATTCGGGATATGGCCAGAGCTCTCCGTAAGGATTTCAGTCGTTCTCAGTCCCAGTCTCGCGAAGATCCTGACCTGTCGGTTGCCGAGCCTCAATTTAATTTTGATGCCAGAAGCTGGATTTTGCCGTCCAGTGAGCGAGAATATCAGCGCGGTATTAATAAACTGCAAAGCTATATGCAACGATTGTCAGACCCCGGTGACTCTGCTCAGTTTTACGCCCGTGCTGATAATCTGACCCGCTGGCTGGGTGATGTAGAGACGAGACTGGGTAGCCTTTCTCAACGGCTGAGTGCCAGTGTCGGTAAACCTCGACTGAATACGGATCTGGCGGGTGATGCTGGTGCAGCGCCATCTACTGATAGTGTGGTTCTGGTTGATGTGAAAACGCCCTGGTCTCAGATTGATGACGTTTTCTATGAAGCTCGTGGGACGTCATGGGCTCTGATACATCTTCTCAGGGCGGTCGAAGTGGATTTTGCTGATGTTCTGGACAAAAAGAACGCGACCGTTAGTGTCCGGCAGATTATCCGTGAACTGGAGGCAACTCAGGATACTGTATGGAGCCCAATGATTCTCAATGGTTCTGGCTTTGGTTTTCTGGCCAATCACTCTCTTGTAATGGCTAATTACATTTCCAGAGCGAATGCGGCCATAATTGATCTACGCCGTTTGCTTGAGCAGGGATGATTAATATTAGGGCGTTATCAATTGGCATCATGCCTGATTGATAACGCCCCCTGAGCAGCTAACCATATTTTTCGTATGAACGGCTGCTGATATTCCAGCTCTTTAACCAAAAACTCAAATGCCTTTTCAAACCTTTATTAGCAAATAGATGGTATCAACCTTGAATTAAGCTTTTCGTCATATCAATGATATGAACGGTCATGTCAGTGATAGCTTTATAGGGTTTGGTTGCGGTATATGTTTTAGAGCAAACCTTTTCATACACTTCGATTGGTATCCTCTTACCTGGAACTGCCAGGGTTTCAAAAAGGAAAAGCGTTGCCCCTGAAATAGCTGGAAAGATTGAGCCTTTAAATTTCTCAGGAAGTTGTTCATAAGGAAGGATCATCAGCTCAAACGCATTTTTCGCATAGGTAACGGTGTAGTCTTTCAACGATTTCTGAGATGGGGTTGAAGAAAAGCGGGCGTTTATTTTTGAGGCCAATCCAGTCAGGGCTCCTGTTAAAGCGCCAACACCGGTAATGGCCATATCATTAACGTAATAACCGGCAAAAATACCTGCATTCAGTAAAGTGTTACCTACTCTCAAGGGAGTACAAAGAATAGTTGGGATTTTTGACAACAATCGTTTGGCTTTGGAGAGAAGCGTTTCTGGTACCTCAATAACTTCACACTTTCTGTCAGTGATTTCGGTTGTTTCTCCAGGTGATGTCTGGTTTTCAGTTTGTTTTTCAGAAGCGGCCGTACTGGAATTAGCTTCGATAGCGGCATCATGTTCTTCGTTATTTTCAGTCTCTGGATACAGAATAAAAGAAGAATTACTGTGATTTTGTACGGAAATCGATCCGCTCATCTATTTTTCCCGGCTCTTTCTTCAGTCGTTTCTGGAAATTTCACAAGCATCAAGTTTATGGTTTTAGTTTGGTTTTATGTTTTTCTTGGTGTGTAACCATTTGATTTAAATGGGAATTGGGGTCGAGACCCATTAGGTGATCTGTTAGGATTTACTTTCTTTGACTCTTAATTAGCAATATGGTTCTAGGCATATGTTTGAAATTTCATCAAAGCTTGGGCAGCAACTGGTTTTTCTAAGGGAGCTGGATAAGCTCAAGGCTGTTTATAGAAAAACCATGGTAAAGCCTGATAAAAACCGGCAGGAAAACAGCGCTGAGCATAGCTGGCATATTGCCGTACAAGCTCTGGCTCTCAAAGAGTATGCAGATGAGCCTGTCGATATTTGCCGCGTCGTTAACATGCTGCTTCTTCATGATATTGTGGAGATTGATGCGGGTGATACGTTTGCCTTTGCCGAGAGTAGTGAATTGTCCGGTCAGGGCGCAAAGGAAATGCAAGCCGCTGAGCGACTATTTGGCCTTTTACCCGAGGCGCAGGCAGAGGAGTTTAAAGCGCTCTGGCTGGAGTTTGAACAGGTGGAAACTCCAGATGCCCGTTTTGCCAAAGCCATGGATTGCCTGTTACCAGTGATTCAAAATATGGACAATGAGGGTGGTACCTGGGCAAAGTATCAGGTTACCCGTAGCCAGGTGTTGAAGCGTAATCAGTACTTGGAAAAACTGGCGCCAAAGCTGTGGACCTACGTCCTCGAACAGATTGATATTTCTGTCCAAAATGGCTGGCTTAAAGATAGCTGAGGCCTGTTCCTGATTAGCCCTGTACCCTAAATTACTTTCAAGAAACCTCCGGGACAAGGAGGTTTTGATTGTATGAGCTGCTGGTTATAACTCTTTGATTTTCATATTTTTTGTTTTCTGATTTTCCATGGAAACCCGTTGCTTAATTAGAGTCGGCTAGACTGATAGTTAGTTTTGATGTTTTTCATCACTTCAGGTTAGGCCACAGGAGTAATGCTCAAATCTGATAATTCAGAAAAGTAGTCAAGGAAGGAGAAAAGGATGTCTGAGCAAATAAATGGTTTAAGCAGTGGTATAGTTTTCCAGAAGCCAAACCCTGCAGATATAATTCCCAGGGAAGATGGGCAGGGGCGTCCAATACATCCATACTCTCATGAACCTATGAGTCCGGAGGAATTCAAGCATTATATGCAGAGGCTCGAGATGCAGGCGCAATCGGATGAGAACCTCAGAAAAGCACTAATGGGAACGGATGAAGCTGGCAGGATGCGCAAGGAGCGTCAGGCCTCTGATGAAGTCGCTAATGCAGGAAGTTCTGGCGAAGTTGAAAGGGCTCAGTCTTTATCCTCAGCCGTTAAAAACAATATTTTAACCGGCGGCGCCTGATTCCACATTCCCCCATGGCACTAAAAAAACCAACATTTAATGTTGGTTTTTTTAGTGCTCGACAATGGTCAGTGCAGACGTTAAAAAGATGACTTTCTGAATCCAGAGGTTGGTGATGAGCAACTATCAGCATAACTCACAAAGCAAGCTGGTCTATTCCACGGATGTTGGTCGAGTTAAGAAAGAAGTGACCAAGCCAGAGGTGGTTGGTGATGGCAATGTCCGTGTCCGCCCGGAAAAAAAGGGAAGAGGTGGAAAGGTGGTAACGGTCATCAGTGGGTTGCCAATGGCTGTAAACGATTTAAAAGCCTTTGCCAAACAGCTGAAGAAACGTAGCGGAGGTGGTGGAGCCGTCAAAGATGGCAATATTGAACTGCAGGGAGATCATGTGGATATCATGGTCGATCATCTTAAAAAAGAAGGTTTTGATGCCAAAAGATCCGGAGGGTAGTGATCAGCTGGCGGCGACAGCATACGCCGACCAGTGCATAAGATAAGCTGGAGTAGTTCAGACTTAATCTGACATTTCTTTTCAAAAAAAGAAAAGGGTTACCGATTTAG
>OODV01000187.1 GCA_900299555.1 uncultured Endozoicomonas sp. | reverse complement strand
GGGAAAGAGATCTGGAAGGAAAAGTTCATAGCCTGAATTTGACCTGACAGACACCCTCTTGAAAATCGGTAACTGTCAGGTCAGGTCTGAACTTCTACAGTTCATAGCGGCTTTCCAGTTCCTGATCGGCATCGTCCATTTCTCAGACGCTTTTTCCATGGCCAGGTAGATTACCTTCATGACTGACTCATCTGTCGGGAAGATCTTCCGGTTCTTGATCGCCTTACGAATGACGCTGTTCAAGGACTCGATTGCATTCGTTGTGTAAATCGCTTTACGAATATCTTCAGGGTAGTCGAACAGAGTAATCAGGTTATCCCAGTTATTACGCCAGGACTTACCAATGGAGGGGAATTTCTCTCCCCAGGCTTCTTCAAAGGCTTCCAGCTCCATTTTTGCCTCTTCAGCAGTCGCTGACTGGTAAACCCGTTTCAGGTCACTGGCAACAGCTTTACGGTCCTTGTAGGAGACTTATTTCAGCGAGTTGCGCACCTGATGAACAATACACAACTGCACCTGAGCCATTGGGAAAACGGTGTTAATCGCTTCGGGGAATCCGGTCAGGCCATCAACACAGGCAACGAAGACATCTTCAACCCCACGGTTCTTAAGTTCTGTCAGTACATAAAGCCAGAATTTGGCGCTTTCTGTTTCGGCAAGCCAAAGTCCCAAAAGTTCCTTCTGGCCTTCTGTGTTCACACCCAGTGCAACGTAAACCGTTTTACGGATAACCCGTTTATCCTGATGAACCTTAACCACAAGGCCATCGAGATACAGGATGGGAAAAAGCCTTTCCAGCGGGCGATTCTGCCAGGCTCTGACCTCATCGTAGACAGCATCAGTTACCTTGGATATCAAGGCAGGCTACACCTCAGCGCCATACATCTCCTGAATGGCTTCGGCAATATCACGGGTGGTCATACCTCGGGCATAAAGGGCTAGAATTTGTTTGTCCAGCTTATTAATCCGTGTCTGCCCTTTGGCAATGAGCTGAGGGGTAAAATCACCATTTCGATCTCTGGGTATTTTGACTTCAACTTCCCCAAAATCACCTTTGATATTCTTTGAAGAGCTGCCATTGCGACTGTTGCCCGAGTTACGGCCTTCCAAAGAATGCTTGGCGTAACCCAGATGGTTTTCCAATTCAGCAGCCATAACACGTTCAACAGCCGCCTTAAGAAGTAAACGGCTGAGGTCTGCAAGATCATCCTGAGTTTTAATCTGGCTGGCAATTTGATCAACCAGTTTTTCGTCGAGTTCTACGCTCATTGTTATTCTCCATGTTGGAGTATTAACGACAAGCGTTTACACAATTTAAATTACATCCCCTTTTCACAATATTTATTGAAAGTGTCTGACAGGTCAGGACTGAACTTCTACATCTACCGTATACTCAAGAACGGCTTTTTCAACAGTGGGGTCTACACGGTTTTTAAGGTTTGGAACTCTTCGGCTTTGATCAAGTAGTGCTTCCACTCCACCTTAACCCACAGCATCCCGGTAACGGTAAAATCTATCTCTGGAGACACACATGGTTTTACAGGCTTTAGAGATGTTTCCGAGTTCATCTGCAAGGTTCAGTAGCCCGAACTTGTGCTTGATAATTTTCTGGTTGGTGTGAATCATAAGGATTACCTTTGGTGATTTAGATTTCAGTGAACTCACCTTCTTTCTAAATCGATAACCCTTTTCTTTTTTGAGAAGAAATGTCAGATTAAGTCTGAAGTACTCCAATTAATCTGGAAGCTTTTCTCTTAGAGCTTCCGGAAGCTCTTTCCCCGGAGTCACATTTTCAAGCATCCACTGTTTTACGATCGCAGTCAGAAAAGTTAAAAAATGCTCCATTTTCTGAGAGTTTTCAGCCATATCTTCCACCAGTTGGATAGACTTGCTTAAAGTATCAACTGGAAAATAAGTATTCGATATAATTCTTCTATAACTTCCTCGATGGGATGACTCACTAAATACCTCACTCCCTCCTATTACTCGCCTGAACTCTGAAATAGAGCCAGAAAGCATGCTTCTTACCAACTCATCCGACAAGTGTGCAGCAGGTTCAAACCACTCAGGTTCGACCCAGCGTTGAACTTCTTCTTCACCTTGGCACAACCGGTTCATCACCCTGCTGAAATAGGCTCTGAGGCGATACCCGGAAAACTCCTGAAACCCTCGAAATGTCCATAAATTGACTTTCTGTCGCCAGAAAAATTGTCGGTTATATTGTTGCAAGTGACAGACCGACATCCCTTTGCATTTTTGTAAAAGTAAACACCACTGATCGCAATGAACTACGACAACTCTGAACACTGAAGCAAGGCCTTTTTCAAAAGCACTGGCATATTGACTACAGAGAAAAGGTTTGCTCTTTGATAGAGAATGGCTGTCACTATTCCTGATCCAGTTATTGGTCACCAGATTTTCTTCAACCGGAGGCATCTCGATCAACTCGCCATTGATCAACTGAAATAAGCACTCCTTATAATTATTAAAGTGAAACAGCTCCAAAACACTGGGAATGGATGTTTTCTGGAAGCTGTTATCAGCCCCACAGAATGCCCTTTGAGGGTCATTCAATTCAGACTCGAATGCTTTTATTACATCCGGACAGAAAGCCGCCTTAACATCGACAATAAAAGGTACACCGTTTCTGGATACAACATTCCGGTTATGCACATCACCCAACCCTAACAGGATTGAAAGGCCAGCAATAACACCCAAACGCTGGTAATAAACAGCAGCCTGTTGATCATCCAATATTTCATGATTGCTGTTATCAATAAACTCGCAAAAGCCATAAGAGCCATCAAAAGAACCAGGCAATAGCCGTATGGTAGCCAATCCGGGCTGCCCCTCTAGCCATTGGTTAAGCTTACCTGCGATATTACTATTATCTTCAGTAAATCCAATAATCTGATGCTCAATATCCAAGTCTCTGTTTTTATAAACCAGCTTCTCCCCATTATCACATCCAATTATTGCAATCATGCAAGAAGATGTACTTAGTGGAAAATCCAGACGAGTAATACCCTGTGCCGGCTTCTGCCACTCACTAGAAAACAACTGATTTATGTCATTAAGATCCCTGTGAAATCGGGAAAATAATTTTTTAAAATCTTTAAGGGCATGAACAACCCGTAAGCGATTCAAGCGATACCACAGAGGAAATTTAGTGCTCAGGAATACCAGCCCACCCTGCTCAAAAACATAGTCCAGTATATCCGCATACTGACGGGTGTTATTCATCTCACCGACCCATCCAATAGCCTGAAGCAGTTGCTCATCCATTTTGGAAACAAAAAACGTTAACAGACTAGACCTGAGCTCTACATTTTCTGGCTGTTTATGGCAGCCAATCAGCTGTGTATCCAACCAGCAAAGTAAAGGTTCAAGGAGCCTGAATCGATGCGGTTCAGCACAATCAAGATGAAGCATAATCCCAGTTGGCAACCTTTGCTCCTCAGGCCACCATCTATTTTGATTATATGTCTGCCTCAATGGTTGATTATCGGCATGTACCAATAACTGGTATTTACACATCCAAATAACATTTAAGAGAAGTGTTGGATCTTGAGGAAATCTGGCTTTTAAATCCGCTACCTTGCAACCAGATAAGCAGAGCTGTGCGACTTGATCAATCAATTCTGGCTTTAAGAATGACTCCATCTCAGCAAAGTGATAATACTGCTCAGCCCTTAACAACATTCGAACACCTCGATCTGTCGTTTTAAGGCTTTTGCGCTCTTCCAATTGATAAGCAGGATAATGCTCAAATATCTGATGGTACGGAATCCCAACTGTTCGATTATTTAACCTGGAAATCTGTGCGGCATCTTTATTAAGCCCATTCACTAGTTGATGGTACTCATCAACAATGGACTCCCATTGATAACATTGAAATACTCTCTGCTTTCCTTGCTCCCCAATGCTTAACAAAAGCTGAGGATTCTTAATAAGTTGATGGATCCTTTCCGAACACTGGCTCAAATTGACAGCGGTCCCCTGCGACTGCAACAAATGAGCATGATCAGTCAGCAAGGCCCCTAAGGGGCGAGCCAGGTGGTCGAAATCTGTCGACATCGTCTCAATCAAACAGCCACTGACACCATCCTCAACCAGCTCGGAATAGCCATTCCAGTCAGATAGAACAACCGCTTTCCCATTAACCATTGCTTCCAGAGGAACCAAACCAAAGCTTTCCTGAATATTGTCCGAGAGCGTCAAAACCATATCACAGGCTGATAACCATTGTTTTTTACGGTCATCATCAATATCCAGCTCAAAGCGAATACAGCCCTCAAGGTTTAAATCATAAGCTTGTTTCAGTAGAGTCTGAACAGCGGGACTGGCTGCATCTCCAGCTCCGGCAACAACCCACTTTATATTTCGGTATCCATACCCTTCTACAAGGTCATTTATTACCAACAATACGGGGTTTAAATCCATCTTGTACGCAGGAGACACTCGACCCAAGGTTAGAATAACAAATTGACCTTGCTTGACATCCAGCCCCTCCCGAGCATCTTCTTTGCTCCCGGTGAAACATTCGTCTGGCTCAATACCGAGAGGCAGCTTTACGACACTCCCCTTATAAGGTATCGCCACCCCAATATGATCCGATATACTTGAACTGGCTGCGGACAACAGCCGCATCATGACCTTTTTCTGCGCCTTACTGCTACACAAAATAGCATCACAACTCTTTAATGATGACAGTAAAAGGTCCCGCGTGTTCGACATATTCGAGTCAGTACTCAATGTATGCGCTCGACCCGTAACTGGGAATGGCTCCTGGCAGTATGCATCCCGAAGTGCAGTCAGACGGCCAATCCAGGGATCCCCCTGATGGAAAACCTCGTACTTAATCTTGGAAAAATATTTACTCAACTCATGAGCCGGTAAAAAGTGGATGGATTTGTCACTACCATAATGCTGAAGGAAATACTCCCAACCTGTCTTCAAGTCTGGTAGCAATGCTTGAGGAGCAAAAACATGTATCTCTTTGAATCTGCTGTAGCGAATAATCGCCTTTAGAAAACCATCATTCGCACGCCGGAGGCCGTTGAAATATGCTGCCTCTGTGCTGGCAACCAGGCAACCAAATACTGAGGAACGAACCGATTGCTGCTTTTTCGATGGCATATCGAATAACTCTGATCATTGATATACCTTATATATCGAACTTGCAGAAGGTTCTATTAGGGCATCAGCATCATGGAGGGCGCTGGAGGAGGCGGAGCACTCTGCCCCGCCCATTTTAGAAAGTGCTCATAATTATTAGCCAATGCAGCAATGGATTCTTCGATGCCACCAACACTCAAATTCTTAAGTGGTGCCGAAGTATAAATTGCCAAAACATTTTCATCAGGATCAATGCAGAGTGAAACACGCTGAGTCTCAAGCAGAGCAAGATTTTTCTCCAGAAGCATTATCAAAAGCTGTTCTCGCTTACTATTATCGTCAGTTAGCTTTGTGATCGTGCTGTAGGCATAGAATCGACCATTTGCCTGGAAACAGGAAACATCAATTCGGTCATCAACCGTCAACATAAACTTATTATTTTCATATTTGAGCGGCTGTATCTGCTGACGAGCGGCATAAGCATTCATCAGATTCTCAAAAGCCATAGCATCCATGCCCCTGATTAAAATACGTTTGAAAAGGCTTCCCTGCCTCCAGTTAATGATAGCTCAGCTTGATTACTTGGCCAGATACTCAGCAGATGCTGTCAATGAGCGAGATTTTTCCGAAAGCCTTCTGAACAAAACAACCAGCCCGACAAATGCCACAAGCGACGCAACAAATCCTGTCGAGATTGAGTGGCTGATACCCATGACCAGGTAACCAAACATCGCCACAGCAGCAATACTCAACGCATAGGGAAGCTGGGTATTTACGTGATCCATGTGATGGCAGGAAGCCCCCGTAGAAGAGAGGATGGTTGTATCAGAAATTGGTGAACAGTGATCACCAAAAACCGCACCTGCCAGAACAGATGCCAGCATAGGCAACATCATAGCAATATCCGCCGCTGCTGCCATATCTCCGGCAATCGGCAACATGATACCAAAGGTTCCCCAACTGGTACCTGTAGCAAAAGCCATCACCCCTGAAACCACAAACAGAATCAGTGGCAGATAGCTGGGTGAAATATTACCGCTAACCAGACTCGCCAGATATTTCCCTGTCTCCAGTTGGCCAATAATGCCTGTCAAAACCCAGGCAAAGACAAGAATATAGATAGCAGGCAACATGGACTTACTGCCCTCCACCACCGCTTTCCTCCAGATTTCTCCGGAGATATTACGGCTAAGCAGTCGTATTACTGCAAACAGGAGACCAATGACCCCACCACTGATCAGGGATAGAGTAACATCTGTATTCTCGAACGCTCCAAGGATAGAAAATACCTGGTTATCCGCTGCCAGCGCAGCATTCCCGGTCCAGATCATGGCAGACAGTGTAGCCAGCACTAATACCAGAATCGGTGAAATCAGATCGGCCACACGGCCATTTTCATCTTCTTCAAGCTCTGGGGCCCCCGGAGGATTACCCTTATTAGCGTCAAAAAGGCTACCGGCGAGTGCCGCATTCTCATGCTTGGCCATAGGGCCAACATTTAGATCCATTGCAGCCGTAAAGAACACAAGTGCCAGTGCAAAAATGGCATAGAGGTTCATTGGCACCATGCTGACGAATGAGAAGACCGGACTATCCTCACCAATTCCGTGGGTCGCCATGATGGTACCTACCAAAGCGATAATATATGCACCCCAGCTTGAAATCGGAGTAATAACGCAGATAGGTGCAGCAGTGGAATCAATTAAATAAGCCAGCTTGGCTCGTGAAACCTTGTGGCGGTCGGTGAGCGGCTTACTGATGCTACCCACTGCCAGACTGTTGAAATAATCATCAATAAAAATGATTACACCGAGGAAAACGGTCAACACTTGCGAGCCCTGACGGGTCTTAACACGCTGGCGAGCCCACTCACCAAAGGCTCTGGCTCCACCAGAAATACTGATCAGACTGGTGATTATTCCCAGAACCAGCAAAAACAGCAGAATATAGATATTACTTAAATTGAGGCCTTCATCCCAAAAAACACCCACAAATCCATCAAAAATACGGTGAATGGTTATAAGGGGATTCAAACCGGTAAGAAGCAAGGCACCGGTTATAATACCGGCACCAAGAGACCACAACACTTTTCGCGTTATTACCGCCAGAATAATAGCTACAGCAGGCGCTAATAAAGGCAATGACGAATCACTGAAACTGGTTAATTCCATAAAACTGATCTCGTTTTTGATCACACATGCCTGTTTATTCCATTGTTTATTAGGATGGGTGAACCATTTGTCATTAGATCAGGAGGCAAGCGTACATCGAGGAAGCACATAAAGGATAGACCTCAGCGCTCTCTGGTACCCGTTAGCTCTCCACAGTATAAACTGTGACAGTAGTACACCTATTCGATGCACTACCAGTAAGAATGGTTGACTGCCACACTCACTTCGGCGCCATTTCCTTTCAATCGGTGTGCGGGTGTCACCCTATTCCGATTTACTGATAAACAGCGCGCCTCTAATTCGGGAAAGAGGATCACAGGCAGGGATGTAGCAAAATCATTTTGGCCACACCACCCCTGAATGTGGTGCATTATGCACCACCATTTTCAATATAAAAACCCAAAGCTAACATAAGCACGGGAAACAGCTATCACATTTAGTAATAACCGTATCACTCCCACTCAATCGTCGCCGGTGGCTTACTGGATACATCATAGGTCACCCTTGAAACTTGCTCAATTTCATTGATGATACGATTGGAGACCTTTTCCAGTAGTTCATAAGGCAAATGAGCCCAACGTGCCGTCATAAAGTCAATGGTTTCTACCGCTCTCAAGGCAATGACATACTCATAGCGACGACCATCACCTACCACACCCACCGACTTTACCGGCAGGAAAACGGCAAAAGCCTGACTGGTGTTATGATACCAGCCTGATTTACGCAGCTCTTCAATGAAAATAGCATCAGCCTGACGCAGAATATTGGCATACTCTTTCTTCACTTCACCCAGAATACGCACACCCAGACCCGGTCCGGGGAAAGGATGGCGGTAGACCATGTCATAAGGCAAACCCAGCTCAAGACCAATCGTCCGAACCTCGTCTTTGAACAGCTCACGAAGCGGCTCAACCAGCTCCATCTTCATATCTTCAGGAAGACCGCCCACATTGTGATGAGATTTGATCACATGGGCTTTACCGGTTGTAGAACCTGCGGACTCAATCACATCCGGATAGATGGTTCCCTGGGCAAGAAAACCAATATTATCGAGTGCACTGGAATGCTCATCAAACACTTCAATAAAGGTATTACCAATAATTTTTCGTTTGTCTTCCGGATCCTGGACACCTTTCAGACGTCCAAGGAAGAGCTCTTCAGAATCTGCACGAATAACTCGAACACCCATGTTTTCTGCAAACATGGCCATTACCTGATCACCTTCATGAAGCCGAAGAAGGCCATTATCAACAAATACACAGACCAGCTGATCACCAATCGCCTTATGCAGCAGTGCCGCAACAACACTGGAATCAACCCCGCCAGAAAGACCCAACAGTACCTTCTGATCGCCTACCTGTTCTCGAACACGGGCAATGGCATCATCGATGATTTTGCCCGCTGTCCAGAGCTTCTGACAGCCAGCAATATCCACAACAAAACGCTCAAGAATGCGCAGTCCCTGTGTGGTATGGGTTACCTCAGGATGGAACTGAACCCCATAATACCGCTTCTCTTCACACGCCATTGCCGCAATAGGGCAGGAACTGGTAGACGCGGCAACCACAAAACCATCCGGTATCGCGCTGACCTTATCGCCATGGCTCATCCAGACATCCAGACTGAGGCGACCACCCTCACAGACATGATCTTCAATGCCATCAAAGAGGCGAACCTTTTCTTCGAGCTGAACCTGGGCATAGCCAAACTCGCGTAAATCGGAAGTGCTTACCTTGCCACCCATTTGTTCTGCCATGGTCTGCATGCCATAGCAAATACCCAGCACTGGAACAGCAAGTTCAAAAACAACGTCAGAGGCTCTCGGAGAGTTATCACCGGTCACCGACTCCGGCCCACCGGACAAAATAACCGCTTTAGGGCTGAACTCCCGAATAGCCTCATCATCCATATCATAGGGATGCAGTTCACAATAGACGCCTATCTCACGAATTCTGCGAGCAATCAACTGAGTGTACTGGGAACCAAAATCAAGAATCAGAATGCGATCTGAATGAATATCCTGGGACATGATTAATCTCTAAGTCCTGTATCAGCAAGGGAGGGAAACTGATCCTTACTGAAAGTAAGCAGCCGGGTCAGAAGCTACCTGCCCGGCTGTAAGTTTCAACATTAATAACCAGAAAAAGCGATCTTAGCCAACACGATAGTTTGGAGCTTCTTTGGTAATCGTCACATCATGCACATGGGATTCGGCCATTCCGGCATTGGTCACACGAACAAATTGTGGCCGGGTACGCATGGTTTCCATATCTGGAGAACCGGTATATCCCATCGCTGCACGCAAACCACCCACCATCTGATGAATAATGGCGTGAAGTGGTCCTTTGTAGGGAACACGACCTTCAATTCCTTCCGGAACCAGTTTTTCTGTACCCTCTTCTGCACTCTGGAAGTAGCGGTCACTGGAACCGGAAACCTGAGACATCGCACCCAGAGAACCCATACCACGGTAGGCCTTATAACTACGCCCCTGGTAGAGCTCCACTTCACCAGGCGCTTCTTCAGTACCTGCCAGCATGCTGCCCAGCATGACAGTACTGGCACCAGCAACAATCGCCTTTGCCAGATCACCGGAGAAACGAATACCACCGTCAGCGATAACCGGAACACCGCTATCTTTCAATGCTTCTACCACATTGGCCACAGCGCTGATTTGAGGAACGCCAATACCGGTCACGATACGGGTTGTACAGATAGAGCCTGGGCCAATGCCTACTTTAACACCATCAGCACCGGCTTCTACCAGCGCTTTACCCGCTTCCGCAGTAGCGATATTGCCACCAATAACCTGAACCTGGGGGAAGTTTTCCTTCACCCACTTAACCCGCTCAATCACACCACGGGAATGGCCATGAGCAGTATCCACGATGATGACATCAACACCGGCAGCCACCAGTGCAGCAACACGATCCGGTGTTTCTGCACCTGTACCGACGGCAGCACCTACTCTTAACTGCCCCTGACTGTCCTTGGAAGCATTCGGGTACTGTTGGGCCTTTTTAATGTCCTTAACCGTCATCATCCCAGTGAGGTTGAACTGGTCATCAACCACCAGAACTTTCTCAATACGGTGCTTGTGCAAGAGCTTACGAACCGTTTCAGGGTCAGTACCTTCCTTAACGGTCACCAGGCGGTCTTTCTGGGTCATAATCTCGGAAACGGCTTTATCCAGATTGGAAACAAACCGGACGTCACGACTGGTAACGATACCCACCAGATCAGTACCAGAGAGCACGGGAACACCAGAGATATTGTGTCTGGACGTGAGCTCCAGAAGATCCCTGACGGTTGCACTGGCATCGATGGTAATCGGGTCCTTTACCACGCCACTTTCGTGTTTTTTAACCTTACGAACTTCAGCGGCCTGCTGCTCAGGTGTCATATTCTTGTGAATAATGCCGATTCCGCCTTCCTGCGCCATTGCTATCGCCAGGGAAGACTCGGTAACTGTATCCATAGCAGCAGAGATGAGCGGTATACTCAGCTCAATACCACGGGTCAGTTGAGTTTTCAGGGAGACATCTTTGGGGAGGACTTCGGAGTAGCCGGGCAGGAGGAGTACATCATCGAAGGTGAGAGCATCTTGTGCAATTCTCAGCATTGCCTGTTACCAAGAGTTTATGGGAAAAAAATTCGGACAAGTATACCCTGTTTTGCTACTTCAGCTAAACCTGTTCTTCAGGCAAAATAGTAAAAAACCGACAATCCCTTACTGAGTTTCTCCATGCCCCAGTTTATTGATCACCCTGCCCTGCCTTCAGAGTTATCTGCCAAAGCCCTCTCAGTGACAGAATTAAATGGCAAAGCACGGCGATTACTGGAGATGAGTTTCAATAATATCCGTGTTGAGGGAGAGATCTCCGGACTGGCTCGCCCGAGCTCCGGACACTGGTATTTCACCTTGAAGGACAGGCAGTCACAAATTCGCTGTGCCATGTTTCGCAACAAAAACCAGAGTCTGAAATTCATACCAACAGAAGGAATGCTTCTGCTTGCCAGGGGGCGAGTAAGTCTTTATGAAGGTCGTGGCGATTATCAACTTATCGTTGAACATATGGACAGTGCTGGCACTGGTGATCTTCAGAAAGCTTTCGAAGCTCTGAAAATGAAACTGGCTGCTGAAGGTCTGTTTGATATCACCCAAAAGAAGCCCCTGCCCGCTCACCCAAAACATATTGGCGTTATCACTTCACCAACAGGAGCGGCTATACGGGATATTTTAACGGTACTGAACCGGCGATTCCCAGCCATTCCCGTGACCATCATCCCCAGCTCTGTTCAGGGTGCCCAAGCAAAGAATGAACTGGTTAAAGCAATAATGATGGCACAAGCCAGCAATCAGTTTGACGTTCTGATTATTGGCCGGGGAGGAGGCTCTCTGGAAGATTTATGGCCATTTAATGAAGAAGCCGTAGCCAGGGCTATTGCTGGCTGCAGCATCCCAACTGTCAGTGCCGTCGGCCATGAAATTGACTTTACCATCGCTGACTTCGTCGCTGACCACCGTGCTGCCACACCATCCGCAGCCGCTGAAATCCTCAGCCCTGATCGTCAGGCAATCCTGAACCAGTTACACCTGTTACGCCGAAAACTGACAGCCTTAACACGACACAAATTGCAACTAAGCCAGAAAGAACTTGAGAGCCTGAAAAAACGTCTCAGGCACCCGGGTGATCGATTGAGAGATAGCAGCCAGCGACTGGATGACCTGGAAATTCGATTAAAACAAGCGATCACGCTACAGCTGGAACGAGCCCGTTCACGCATTGATCGCATGCAGGAGCGCCTTCTCCAGCAAAACCCACAGCGCAAGCTGGAACTACTTAAAAATAGAAATGATCACATGGGCCAGAAGCTTGTTCAGCTCATACTGAACAGTCTTGAAAAGAGACAACTTAAACTGGAAAAAATTTCCGGAGAGTTGAATACAGTAAGCCCATTGGCAACGCTGTCACGAGGTTACTCCATAACCATGGCTGGAGAATCAATTATCAGAAACAGCCAGCAACTGCGGAAAGGAAATCTGATTACCACACGCTTCTGCGAAGGTGAGGCTATTTGCAAAGTCGAAAAGATCAAAAGCTAACTAAACAATCAGAAATTAAAATGAATGGCCAGCCAGATGCTATCAACACCTGGCTCTGTCCAGGCTACTCGATGCCTTAAGCCAGCAGGCAAAAATATAAAGTCGCCAGATTTAAGCGAGACCGACTCTTTATCCCCATCAAAGTCCAGTATTGCCAAACCGGTTAAAAGAACAACCCATTCATCCCAGGACTGGTCATACCACTCCCCTTCCGGAGTAGCATGACCACGGGAAACAATCCGTTCGATTTTAACATCTCCAAATCTATGAAGCGTTTCAAACAACTCTTCAGGTAAATCTGAAGGAATATTCTCGAACAGGTTGTTTTTCATCATTTAACCCTTAAGTACTCAGGATCGCTTTGTTTTGCGCTTTTCTTTGGCAAACTTGGCCGTTTTTTCGACTCTGCGCTTACGATGCGCCTGTCGCTGATCCACCTCTTTATTCTCGGCATAAGGGTTATCACCAGAACGGAATTCGATCCGAATGGGAGTGCCCATAATTTTCAAAACCTTGCGAAAGGTATTTTCCAGATAACGACGATACGCCGCTGGAACACGCTCAGTCTGATTACCGTGAATGATAATGGTTGGCGGATTCATCGCACCAGCATGACAGTAGCGTAGCTTGATTCTGCGATTATTGACCATGGGAGGCTGATGCTCTTTAACCGCATCTTCCAGAATACGGGTCAGACGGTTAGTTGATAACTTGTTAGTCGCGGCCTCATACGCTTCTTCAATAGAATCGTAGAGGTTCCCAACACCGGTACCGTGCTTCGCTGAAATCATGTGAATACGAGCATAATTGATAAAGCCGAGTCGTCGCTTCAACTCTTCCTTAACTTTAGTTTTCTGCTCTTCTTCCATGCCATCCCATTTATTGAGGGCAATCACCACAGCACGACCGGCATCCAGGACAAAGCCAAGCAGATGCAGATCCTGTTCAACAATGCCTTCGCGGGCATCCAGAACCTGAACCACTACATTGGCGTCTTCAATGGCCTGCAACGTCTTGATCACCGAAAACTTTTCGATGGATTCAGACACTTTACCCCGTCGGCGCACACCTGCAGTATCAATCAGCGTATAGTCCTGACCAAAGCGTTCATAAGGAATATAAACACTGTCACGGGTCGTTCCCGCCTGATCATAGACCACAACACGGTCTTCACCCAGCATACGGTTGACCAGAGTAGACTTACCCACGTTTGGTCTACCGACAATACCAATCTTTATGCCTCGGGGCTTAACCGAAGCCTCACCTGACTCATCAGTCTCCCCATCGCTACACTCCAGCAACACGTCATTGATCATGTTACTGACGCCACGACCATGAACCGCTGCAATATGATAAGCCCCACCTATACCCAGAGAAGCAAAATCAGTTTCAGCCTGCTCAGCATCAACCCGATCGACCTTATTTAGTACCAGGTGGTATTTTTTCCCCTGTTTACGAAGATGCAAGGCGATCATTTCATCGGCAGCGGTCAAACCTGCCCGGGCATCCACCAGAAATAACACCACATCCGCTTCATTAATAGCGAGTAGAGACTGTTCCGCCATAGCAGAATCAATCCCCTCTTCATCACCAGAGATGCCACCCGTATCAATGACAATGTAAGGGTGCGAGCCAACCTTACCCTCGCCGTATTTCCGGTCACGGGTCAACCCGGCCACATTCGCCACTAACGCATCGCGAGAGCGGGTCAATTGGTTAAACAGGGTGGACTTGCCAACATTCGGTCTGCCCACCAGGGCAATAACAGGTACCATAAGTTTTACCACAAATACAAAAATACGCAGGCAATGCGCCGGTTACTGCATGAAATATCAGTAAAACCGAAATTGAAAACGGGCTGAATCCGGTTAGGGATTCAGCCCGACAACTTTCTCCACCAACTTATTCCACCACCTTTTCCATCAAGAATGGTGAACAGCCAGTCGCTGTTTACTCAGAAGCCTTTTCTTTCAAGGCTACCAACTCGCCATCCGCTGTCAGCACCAGAATCAGCTCTCCATCAACGAGAGGCTGCGCCTTAATAGCAGAAGAGTCCGCTTTAAAACGGCCCGCCTGACTACCATCAACCTGAGACAGCAAGTGGACATAACCCTCGCCATCACCCACGACCACATAGCTACTGAATGCCGCAGGTGCTGATAACTGACGGAATTCGAAATCTTCCTGACGCCAGTTAGATGCGCCGGTTCTCTGATCAATAGAGCTGACATAGCTGTCTTCGCTGCTCAGGTAAATAGAGCCGAAACCGTCCGTCATGGATTCATAACTGGACAGTTCTTTTGTCCAGCGAACCCGGCCGGTATAAAGATCCAGGCCAGCAACATTGCCCTGAAAACTAACAAAGAAAATGGTGTCACCAATAATCAGTGGAGCAGCTTTGATATCAACCATCCGTTCAAGTTCGGTACTGCCTTTTGGTGCAGCAACTCGAGAACTCCAGAGAGGCGCACCATTTTCCAGACGGAAAGCTTTTGCTTCGCCACTAGCAAACCCTGCAAACACAGCTTCACGGAACATCAATGGTGAGGCAGATCCTCTCAGGGTCAGGGCTGGCTGAAGTGCTTCCTGACGCCAGAGATACTTGCCAGATTCTGCATCTAGCACTGTGAGGCGGTCGTCAATACTCTGAACGGCAACATAGAGCCCATCGGTAACAGGAGCACTGAGAATCTCGCTACTTACCCGTGCTCTCCAAAGCTCATCACCGGTTTCCTGCTTCAGAGCTATTACTTCACCATCCAGTGTACCCAACAGAACCATACCGGCATAGGCACTGACACCACCACCAACCCGGGTATTGAGCTTTTTCTTCCAGACTTCCTTTCCAGTGTCACGCTCCAGTGCAAATACAGAGCCTTCAGCGCCAGACACAAAGACCTTATCACCGTCTATTGCTGGCTTCAGGCTTTCAAAACGATTACCAACACCTTTGCCAACACCTCTGGACCACACCTTAACCAGTTGTATCTTTTCTTCCACAATCGTCTGGAGAGGTTTAGGAGTTCTTACCTCCTCTTCATCCGATGAAAAAAGACTGCATGCAGAGAGCCCCAGCATCAGCAGAAGAATTAAAGAACCCCTGAATAACCTCTCCATTACGTTACCCCTCCTGAGGTGCCATTGCTGCCAAATCATCCAATTTGAGTTGCAGCAATGGACGGTTCAAGCCATTATCCTGTGCTGCATCGACTGCTTTCTGGTATGCCACTTCTGCCTGTTTGCGATCCCCAAGGGCAAGATATGCATCCCCTTTCGCAGACTCCACCGTTGCCTCATAAGACTTGCCTGCACTCAGTTTGGTCAGAATATCAAGCGCCTGCTGGCCATTCTCGGATGACTGGCTCAACAGGACACGCGCAAGTCGAACGCTGGCCATTGTCTGAACTTCAGCCGCTGGTTTATGCATCAGCACCCACTCAAGAGAAGCCCGGGCAGCACTCAATTGATTATCCTGAACTTGCTGCTGAGCAAGAAAGAGCGTTGCGAACGCTGCATATTGACTATCTGCATAATCATTCTGCAGCGAAGAAACAACATGTCCTACCGTCGCCTTCTGCTCTTCGGTCAAAGGTACTGCAAACTGTGCCTGCTGCTCCAGAGACAAAGTATCCAGCAAATTCTGATAAAGCGAAGAAGCTTCAGAGATTTCCTGATGCTGAGTTTTTTGCCAGTAGTTATAGCCGGAAACAGCCGCCAGTGTAATGGCGGCTCCCAGCACAACAGGCTGACCATAGTCTTTCCATAGATTCTTAAGCAGTTCTACCTGCTCTTCATCAGATTGGTAACTCACCCTTTACTCCTGACTTCTTTCCTGAAAACCGTTAACAGAGCGCTCTTCTCAACAAGCAGCGTACTGAACAGCGGCATTCTATAATACTTTCTGCAAATATTCGGCCATATCGGCGATTGGCAGCTGCTGCTGGGCACTATCAGTTCTCAACGACTTGACAGTTACCATACCCGAACCGAGCTCATCTTCACCCAGAATGAGAGCATAGGCAGCACCGCTGCGATCCGCACGCTTCATTTGAGCTTTAAATCCGCCACCACCGCAATTCATCAGAATCTTAAGCTCTGGCAGTGCATCACGCAGTCGTTCCACAACTGGTAGCACTCTATGAACAACACCATCACCAACAGCAACGACAGCCACATCTACCCGGTTAGAGACACTTTCCGGTAGTAACTGAAGGGTTTCCAACATCAATACCAAGCGCTCAATACCCATGGCAAAGCCAACGGCTGGCGTGGGCTTTCCACCAAGCATCTCAACCAGTGCATCGTATCGACCACCAGCACATACCGTACCCTGGGATCCCAGACTTTCGGTTACCCATTCGAAGACAGTTCTTCCGTAGTAATCAAGACCGCGCACCAGTCGCGGGTTAACTCGATAGGCAATACCCGCCTCATCCAGAATCTGCTTCAACCCGGTAAAGTGAACCCAGGACTCTTCATCCAGATAGTCGAACAGTTCAGGTGCCCCGGCAACAATTTTCTGAGTGTTGCGGTCCTTACTATCCAAGATTCTCAATGGGTTAATGGTCAACCGACGACGACTGTCTTCATCAAGCTCTGACTCGTAATCCTTAAGATACGCCACCAATGCTTCACGGTAACGAACACGAGCTTCCAGAGTACCCAGGGTATTCAGCTCCAGGGTTACATGTTCCGACAAACCAAGCTTCTGCCAGAACCGGGCAGTCATCATGATCATTTCTGCATCAATATCTGGCCCAGTCATGCCATAGGCTTCAACACTGACCTGGTGGAACTGGCGATAGCGGCCTTTTTGAGGACGCTCATAGCGAAACATGGGACCTGAAGTCCACAAACGTTGAACCTGATTGTAAAACAGTCCCTGCTGAATACCGGCACGCACAACTCCGGCAGTAGCCTCAGGGCGGAGTGAAAGCTTGTCACCATTACGATCTTCAAAGGTGTACATCTCTTTCTCAACAATGTCCGTTCCGGAGCCAATCCCCCGGCTGAACAGAGCAGAGCTTTCAACAACCGGAATTCGGATTTCCTGATAACCATATGTGGTCAGGACAGAGCGTACCTGCTGCTCAAGGTACTGCCAGACCGGTGTCTGTTCGGGAAGAATGTCATTCATCCCGCGAATGGCTTGAAGCTGCTTGCCCAAGTTCAAATGCCCTCTAACCTAAAAAACATCACCCGACCCCACTGGAATGGGAGATATGGCTTGAAAATGGGCAACTATAACCGTTAAGGCCTTTCTGTGACAATCCCACCGTCCTCTCATAAAAGGATGCCCATGGCAGTGAAAAGTAAAAATCACAGAAAGGACTGGAATTTCAGAGAGCTAATTTACCCCTGTCCATTGCCAGTCAATAAGACACTGGCAACTCGGGTACTCGAGCTGGGTCTGGCTAAAGTCTTGCCATCATAAACGATGTTTTGCACACCTGGGGTATTACCAAACCGAACACTGAGCGGTGGAAAAACATCCAGACTAATTGAAGAACCTGCTTTCTGCACAGCAGATACAAGGACCTCACCGGTAGCATCCTTGATTTCTACCCAGCAATCTTGTGAGAAATCAATGATGAGGGGTTTGCCAAGCCCGAGAACTGGTTTCTTGACATCATCATCTGCAGTAACATCCACGATCTCAGCACTATTGATGGCAATTGGCGGAAACTCAGGCCTTTCTCCTAACTGCTCAGACTCCTGCTCTACAACTGCAGAAAGATCAGAAGAGGCTCTTTCCTCAACAACAATTGCTTCTACTTCAAGATCTGTTTCCAGAGGGGTATTCTCCACAGCCTCCAGATATTCAGGCAGTTGCTCGGACACCTCTTCAATGATGGCGACCTCTGCGGCTGGCTCAGCATCCAGCCAGTTATTCCAGAGGTAGTAGCTCAAACCACCCAGCGACACGACCAGCAGCAATGCAAGCGCATGAGCCGGAGAGGGTGTACTTTGTGCACGTAACGGTTTTACCTTTTTGGAACCCTGCAAACGGGGAGTATCAAGCCCATCATTACCGATAAAATGGTCAAAGTCCTTTACCAGCTCTTCACCACTGAGCCCTAACAGCCTGGCATAGTTCCGGATGTAACCACGCACGAAAGCAGCCTGCGGCAGTACGTCAAACGTACTCTCTTCAATAGCTCTTACATAGCTTTCAGTAATCTTCAGATGTTCTGCAACTTCCGGAATAGAGAGCCCCTGACTATTACGAGCCCGGGCAAGCACAGCACCCGGAGAAACCGGCTGAATGGCTTCTTCTTGCTGAGTATCCTGATCACTCATAACCCAAACGACTCCGATATTGCTTCAGCTCCATAGAGCCGGGATAAAGTCTTTCCAGCTGCAACCCATAACTGGCGGCCTTACTTTGAGCTCCATTTGCAGTTGCCAGCTCAATACCCAGCAACAGACTACGGGCACTCTGATCAGACACTTCATCAAAGGCCTGATAATGCTGCCACCCCTTGTAGAGATTACCTTCATCTTTGTAGATAGCTGCAAGCTCAAGATTTGCTCTTGGCAGGTTGCTATTCAGACGCAGAGCTCGAATAAAGTGCTCAACAGCCAATTCAGATTTACCCAGACGCAGGGCCACTATACCCATATTTTCAAAGGTACGACTGCGTTGGGGATAAGAGACGTCCTGTGAAGCAAGCTCAAACTGGCGGTAAGCTTCTTTAAGCCTGTTTTTGGAGAAAAGGAAAACACCAAAATTGTTGCGTACATCAGAGGCCTCGGGATCAATGGAAAGCGCCCTGTTGAATGCCTTCTCTGCTAGTTGATCTTCTCCCTGTCTCTGATAAGCCATACCCAGCATACCGTGAACATCGGGTGAGTCAGGCTCTATCTCCAGTGCTCTATGCAGAGGTTTAACCGCCCTTTCAGAATAACCTCCCTGGAGATATCCCCGGGCAAGATTCATGTAATCCACCACTGCCCTGCTCTCATTTACAGGCCGACTGTCAGTGGTAACACAGCCAGTCAGTACCAGTGATACAGAAAACAGTAATGCAATGGGCCTCAATCTGACTCCCATGCTCATCCCCACATTTGCAAATTTTGAATAAGTCTGTGAGGCTACCCGGGAATAGCAGCCGTCCATTGTGAGGATGGCAGTATTTCCAAAGCAGTCTCCTAAATCTGTCTGGCTGCTATATAGCGTTCACTGCGACGGGTTTTATCCATCACATTGCCAACCAGCTGACCGCAGGCTGCATCGATATCATCACCTCTTGTCTTTCTAACGGTGACATTAAATCCTGCCAGCTGCAAACTTTCCTGAAAACGTCTCACTGCATTGTTACTGGGCCTCTCATATCCTGAATGAGGAAATGGGTTGAAAGGAATCAGATTCAATTTACAGGGCACATCTTTCAGCAAAGCAACCAGCTGCTGGGCATGTTCAGGCTGATCATTAACACCAGCAAGTAGCGTATATTCGATCGTAACGACCCGTTTGCTATCCGTCAAACTGTTCATGTAATGATGAATCGCATCAAGCAGCTGATCCAGCGGATACTTCCGATTGATTGGAACCAGCTGATTTCTCAGCTCATTATTAGGCGCATGCAGGGAAACGGCCAGTGAAACATTAGACACTTCACTCAACTTTCTCAGTGCTGGAACTACACCCGAAGTACTCAACGTCACCCGTCGTTTTGAAAGCCCATAACCAAGGTCATCCATCATCAGATCCATGGCATCAACAACGTTATCAAAGTTCATCAGTGGCTCGCCCATACCCATCATCACCACATTGGTAATGGAACGATCCATTTTTGCGGGCACATTGCCAAAGTGCCGAGCAGCCACCCACACCTGGCCAATAATTTCAGCGACAGTCAGATCCGAGTTAAACCCCTGTTTTCCGGTAGAGCAAAAGCTACAATCCAGAGAACATCCCGCCTGGGAGGAAACGCACAATGTTCCACGGCCATTATCAGGGATGAATACGGTTTCAACACAACTGCCACTGGCTACGCGAACAATCCACTTACAGGTGCCATCTTCAGAAAAATGGCTACTGACCACCTCTGGCCCACGAACTTCTGCTTTCGCTTTGAGCAGCTCGCGAAGTGACTTACTGATATTGCTCATCTCGTCGAAGCTATCTACGCGATGATGATGAATCCACTTCAAAACTTGTTCTGCACGGAATTTTTTCTCACCAATACTGAGAAAAAAAGCTTCCATTTTTTTACGGGAAAGGCCCAGCAAATTAACTTTTGCTTCTTTACCTGATAGCTCGCCAGCCAGTTCGCTGGCCTGATCGATAGATGGCTCGATCAATTCTGACATCTTTTTAATACCTCAAAGCCACCAGAAGGCCTCCCCCCTGATGGCTCGTACATTCACGCTAAGCCCCACACACTGTCCGACTGCTACAGCAGCCAGATTCAGATTATCGAGTTCTGGGGCAAATCTCCGAATCCTCGAAGAAGTAGGCCACTTCACGCTCAGCAGAAGCTGCCGAGTCAGATCCATGAACCGCATTTTCATCGATGGTTTCAGCAAAATCGGCCCGAATAGTGCCTTCAGCGGCTTCTTTCGGGTTAGTGGCTCCCATCAACTCCCGGTTCAATGCTATCGCATTCTCCCCTTCAAGAACGGACACAACAACAGGCCCGGAAGTCATGAAAGCAACCAGGTCATTATAAAACGGACGCTCTTTGTGCTCAGCATAAAAGCCACCAGCCAGCTCATCAGAAAGATGGAGCATTTTGGTTGCCACAACATTTAATCCGGCCTGCTCAAATCGAGCAAGGATTTTACCGATGACACTCTTGGCTACTGCATCAGGTTTTATAATGGATAAAGTGCGCTCTACCGCCATTACGATCTCCAGATTGTCATTTTCGTGCCCTTGCGGGATTGTTATTACTTATTAAAAACGTACGACTCTCTCAACTGTCCATAGCTGGAGTTCGGGCAGCATTGTATACAATAGAGTCGATAGTGTCAGTCCTTTAGACCTAAAGGTTACAAAAAACAGCGTTTAAGCACTCTTCAGGTTTTACAATCAAGGCTTTGCATGAGGATCGTTGCCCCGTGAAATATGATATAAAAAACAAGCCTTTCCCGTATTACCACGAGCCTTTTCAAACGTTCTCTCTATCAAGAATTACAGCTTTCAGGAAGCAAACGGTCTGGCCGCAACACTTCCCTACTAGGGTTCATGGCAACAGCCAAGGTGATGATATGGAGCTACTAAAACAACAGGCGTACCATTGATATGCAGTAGCTGACCATTCCAGCCAAGCTCATAGAGTTTTTTTCAAATCATCCACATCCTCTCTGGTCAACTGAGACTTCTCTCCATAATTCATGATACTGAACGGATTGCGATATCCGAAGATTTCACTGAGCCATGCCTTCTGGCTGATCTGGGCAAAGACATGACCTGTTTTGGGCGAATGATCAGAATTCATGTTTTCACCTCCAGCATCTCTGGCAAGCCATTCGAAATCCAGACACAAAAAACCTATGACTTGCTGACGCTTTCTGAGTCACTATGCCTCACAACAAAACATCATCAACCCTGAAAGAAGAACAAAGCGAAGCGTACTTTAAGGGAATATAAAAAATGCCTCTAAAGAGGCATTTTCATAGTATAGGGGAGCAAAATAAAAACATGATAAAAGTTCTAATTTAATCAAACCATTAACAGTTTTCTTTACGCACCCCGGATTGGCTGACCGTTATTACAAATCGGACAAAATTGATATCAGTCTTCTGATTCTTCTATCCATGCCATCTGAATAGCTTCCAGTATTTTTTCACCACAACGATCTGGATCATCCTCAAAGCCATCAAGCGAAAGCACCCAGCTTCTCAGATCAACATAATTTACAAACTTGGGATCTACATCTGGATAGGCATCATAGAGCTCAATGGCTATATCGTAAACATCTGTCCACTTTAAACTCATTTTTCTACTCCATCCTAAATCCTGCAAAGGTTCTTCGATCCGAAGTTGCAATATCCTGTAAATGAAGG
>OODV01000188.1 GCA_900299555.1 uncultured Endozoicomonas sp. | reverse complement strand
TCAGTCCTTTGACAACAGGTTTCAGGAAAATATCAATTGGTGTGGTGAAAGACAGAAATACAACCGTCTTCGGTCATTTTGAACTAAATAACAATAACAAAACCAAGGGAAGTGATATGTCCGATACCTCCGTTTATCCGGTTAAACCCGCTGTTCTGGAGAATACCCTGGTTGATAACGACCAGTATCTGGAAATGTATCAGCAATCCATCATTAACCCTGAAGGGTTCTGGCGTGAGCATGGCCAGCGTATTGAGTGGTTCAAACCCTTCTCGAAGGTCAGGAAAGTTTCTTTTGATGACCACTTTGTCAGCATCAACTGGTTTTATGATGGAACGACTAATGCTTCCTACAATTGCCTTGACCGACATCTGGGAGATAAAGGCGACCAGTTAGCCATCATCTGGGAACCAGACGACGAAGGTGAAGCCCGAAAGGTCACTTACCGAGAACTCCATGAACAAGTCTGCCGCTTTGCCAATGCTCTGAAAAGTCAGGGCGTCCGCAAAGGTGATGTAGTAGCGATATACATGCCCATGGTGATTGAGGCTACCGTCGCCATGCTGGCATGCAGCCGTATTGGTGCCATTCATTCCGTTGTTTTTGGTGGTTTCTCACCCGAAGCACTTGCTGGTCGCATCATTGACTCCAAGGCAAAAATTGTCGTTACCGCCGATGAAGGTGTCCGCGGTGGTCGTAAAGTCTCACTCAAGGACAACGTAGACGAAGCCCTGACACACCCGGACACGCACACCATCGAAAAAGTCATTGTCTACAAACACACCGGTGCTGACATCGCCTGGCACCGTCATCGTGATGTGTGGTGGCAGGAATTGACAGCATTGACTTCGCCACACTGCGAAGCACGGGAAATGAATGCTGAAGACCCTCTCTTTATTCTCTACACATCCGGTTCAACAGGAAAACCAAAAGGCGTAATGCACACAACAGGCGGTTACCTGGTCTATGCATCAATGACCCACCAGTATGTATTTGACTATAAGCCTGGCGAAGTGTTCTGGTGTAATGCGGATGTTGGCTGGATTACTGGTCACTCGTATGTCACATACGGTCCACTCCTGAATGGTGCCACTATCGTTATGCATGAAGGGCTTCCCAATTACCCTGAAACCAACCGCATCAGTAAAATTATCGATAAGCACAATGTTAATATTCTCTATATCGCACCAACGGCTATTCGCGCCCTGATGGCTGAAGGTGATGCTGCTGTTCAAGACACCCATCGTAACTCACTGAGACTTCTAGGCTCTGTGGGTGAGCCCATCAATCCTGAAGCCTGGAATTGGTACTACTCAACCATTGGTGAAGAGCGGTGCCCTATTGTTGACACCTGGTGGCAAACAGAAACCGGAGCGGCGATGCTGACACCTCTGCCTGGAGCGACAGATCTAAAGCCTGGATCAGCAACACGCCCCTTCTTTGGTGTGCAACCCGCACTGGTCGACAATATGGGCCGCCTTATTCATGGTCCCGGTGAAGGCAATTTAGTCATTCTCGATAGCTGGCCGGGTCAGGCCAGAACCGTTTACGGTGATCATGAACGGTTTGTCCAAACTTACTTTTCATCCTTCAAAGGTATGTACACAACCGGCGATGGCGCCAGAAGAGATAATGATGGTTATTACTGGATAACCGGGCGTGTTGATGACGTAATTAACGTTTCGGGTCATCGAATGGGTACAGCTGAAATAGAATCTGCTATGGTCGCCCACCATCAAGTAGCAGAAGCAGCGGTTGTTGGATTCCCCCACAACATAAAAGGTCAGGGAATTTATGTTTACGTCACGCTAAATAGTGGCACAGATACCAGCGAGGAATTGAAAACCAGTCTGAAAGACTGGGTAAGAAAAGAGATAGGGCCCATCGCTACGCCCGATATTATTCAGTGGGCTCCGGGACTCCCAAAAACCCGCTCAGGCAAGATTATGAGAAGAATCCTTCGCAAGATCGCTGCCGATGAATATGAAAACCTCGGTGACACCTCCACACTGGCGGATCCAGATGTAGTGAACCAGCTGATCGCTAATAAGGCTGTAGCCAGTTAATAATTGCCGTTCGTCGTACGGTATTCAAAGAATGAGAATACCGTACGAACTTATCTTTACGTACGCCTTTCAACCGCTGGCTCTTGACATTGTAACCAGCGTCCCTATAATTCGCCTCTCTTTTGATGCGGGGTGGAGCAGCCTGGTAGCTCGTCGGGCTCATAACCCGAAGGTCATCGGTTCGAATCCGGTCCCCGCTACCAATTTGTAAAGCAGCTGATCTTTTTAAAAAGATCAACTGAACAGTTTTGTCGCGGGATGGAGCAGTCTGGTAGCTCGTCGGGCTCATAACCCGAAGGTCGTTGGTTCGAATCCGGCTCCCGCAACCACTTTTAAAGCAGTTGATGTTCTTTTTTTAAAAGATCAACTGAACAGTTTTGTCGCGGGATGGAGCAGTCTGGTAGCTCGTCGGGCTCATAACCCGAAGGTCGTTGGTTCGAATCCGGCTCCCGCAACCACTTTTCATTCAAAATTGTCCTCCCAAGCAATCCTATAATGCAGTCTTCGAACAACTCCTCCCCTGTTAAAAGAGCGCTTGTTGTTGAAGGCGGTGGCATGCGTGGCGTTTTCACTGCTGGCGTGTTAGATGCATTTCTTGACAAACGAGTCAAGGGTTTCACCGGTTACTACGGCGTATCTTCAGGTGCATTAAACCTTAGCTCCTTCATTGCTGGTCAGCGCGGTCGGAATCTGGAGCTTTACACCAATCTTTGCCTGGACCCTGAATTCATAAGCGTCTTACGACATCTCAAAGGTGGAAACCTGTTTGATCTGGACTGGTTCTTTCAAAAAATCAGCCAGCAGAACACGCTAAACTTCATCCGTTTTAAAAATAAACTGGCCAGTGAACACTTCACAGTCGTAAGCACATGCATTAAAACAGGGAAAGCGGTTTATAACAAAATAGACAGTACGACATCGAACGACCTCATTTCAGACATACTGAAGGCCAGCAGTGCTTTGCCAATGATTTACCGAAAGCCAGTTATGGTTAATAGTCAGGCCTTGACGGATGGCAGCCTTTCAGACCCCTTACCGATACAAAAGGCAGTTAGCGACGGTTTTAATCAAATTATTATTCTCAGAACAAGACCTGTGGAATTCCGAAAAAAAACGACAACAGGTTCTCGAATCTATGCTTGGCAAAGTCGACAAATGCCCGCTGTAGCAAAGTTAATCAAAAATCAGAATAAAATTTATAATTGTGCAGCAGAATTTGCAGACATTCCGACACAGGATGGAAGCGTACAATTGATCCAGGTTGCTCCTGAAAAAAACCTCAGCTCATCCCGGGGAACAAGACAGCGTAATCATTTAGTCTCTGACTACCATTACGGGTACTCCATTGGTTACACCTTTGCAGAACAGCTAACCGCCACAGAAAGCCAGCTATAACCGCTCTATCAAATTTACCTCTCCTGTCACCTCTATCTGCTAGATTAAAACTTCAGCTGGTTGAAACCAGCCCATTCCCTTTTATCTCAACGCTCTATCTCCCATTGAGGGTCTACCATGCCAAGACAGGTTCTTATCCCCATTGCCGATGGCTCTGAAGAAATAGAAGTCGTTACTATTATTAATACGCTGAGAAGAGCTGGAGCCCAGGTAACTGTCGCGAGCTGCCAGCCAGACGGCAACCTCTCGATTACCGCCTCACAAAAAACACTGCTTAAAGCAGATACCCACATAGAATCCTGTACTGGAAAGCCGTTCCATTTAATTGCTCTACCCGGTGGAATGCCAGGAGCAGAGAATCTCAAAGACTGCGCCCCCCTTATCAGCCTTCTTCATGATCAGCAAAAAGCAGGAAAGTGGTATGCTGCAATCTGCGCATCCCCCGCGGTTGTCTTGTCACATCATGGATTACTGGATAACACCCATGCTACCTGCTACCCCAGCTTTATGGATCAACTAGAAGGCGCCCTGCCTCACCCGGGCAGCACCATCGTGGTTGATGATAAGAAACGTGTTATAACAGCTCAGGGGCCCGGTAATGCTATGGGTTTTGCTTTTAAAATAATAGATGCCCTCTACGGAAAAGACGCTTTTCGGCCGATAGCTAAACAGATGATCGCTGACTGGGCTTTATAACAAAGCCCCCGAAAATTGCTCATCAATCTTCTGTGTTAATTGAACATAGATGGACAAATGCGTATAGAATACATGTAAGGGTTTTCCGAAGCAGCAGGAAAGCTCGGTGCATTAACCCATGAGGTATGAAAAAATGGAAAGCTTTATCCTGATTGTGGCTAGCATTTTCGCGCTGTATTACCTAAGTCAAAAACAGGATCTTATGGCCACTAAGATGTTTGGTCATGAATTCAATCGGTTTGAGCGGATTTATCACAATACTACCTATTCCTGCCAAAATTCTACCGTTGTCAGGAAACAGATCACCAGTGGTATGCCACTACCATTCATCCCTTCAACCAGTTATTCCGTCAGAGCACTATGCCTTACTGAAGATAAACATTGGTTCTGGTTTGATGCCGGCATACATCGTATGAAACTTAATCGCACCAGCATTACCCCAACAGACTCAAAAGAGGCATTTAATGCCCTTAAGGACGACCCCGAGATTTTACACCGCTACTTTTCAAACCATGACCAGCAGTCAGCATAACTGACTGCCCCCGAACTCACTCAAAGACTAAGCCACATCCTGTGCCTGACGGAGATCTTTTCGTAAAATTTTACCGACAGGTGTCATTGGCAGATCATCACGAAACTCACAGACTTTTGGTACCTTATAGGCTGTCAAATAATCACGACACCAGTTTAACAACTCATCCGATGTAAGACTGTCATCAGCCTTTATTACAAATAATTTCACCTTTTCTCCCGAGCTTTCATCAGGGATACCGATAGCCGCGCAATTAGCAACCTTTGGATGACCGGAAACAACATCTTCAATTTCATTTGGGTATACATTAAAACCAGAAACCAGGATCATATCCTTGATTCGATCAACAATCCGAACAAAACCATCCTCCTGAATCACTGCTACATCCCCGGTTTTCAGCCAACCATCAGAGTCCAAAACCTCTGTTGTCGCCTCTTCCCGCTGCCAGTATCCGGGCATCACCTGAGGCCCACGAACACACAACTCTCCAGGCTCACCAATAGCCGTTTCTACGCCACTATCATCAACTGTTTTCAGCTCTGTAGATGGTATTGGCAACCCAGCAGTACCCGGTTGTGACAGGTCTCCCGCTGGGTTCATACAAACCGCAGGTGAGCACTCTGTTAGACCATAGGCTTCTGAAATAATACATCCAGTTTCTTTATGCCACCTTTGAGCTATTGCTTCCTGAAGTGCTGTACCACCAGACAGAGTCAACTTAAGATCTGAAAGATCACACTCTTTAAAGCGGGGATGATTAAGCAAACTGGCAAATAACGTATTAAGACCAATAAACGCTGTAAAACGCCATGGCTTAATAAACTTGATAAATGTATTTGTATCCCTCGGGTTTGCAATCAAAATATTGTGATTACCCATAAATGGCATACACAATAAATGCACTGTAAAGGCATAAATGTGATAAAGAGGCAAAGGCGCAATAAGAATTTCCTGCCCTGCCTTTAATATTCTCTGCCCCTGTTCATCCACTTGAGAGAGCATCTCTTTGGACTGAAGCATATTGGCTATCAAATTTCTGTTGGTCAGAATAGCGCCCTTGGCAACCCCTGTAGTGCCACCGGTATATTGCAGAACCACTGGGTCTGAAAGCGTTCCTTCAGCAACAGGTTGATAGCCAGAAGCATTTCCAGACTTCAAAACATCAAGAAATGGAATAGCCTCAGGTAAAGAATACCTTGGCACCATTTTCTTAACATGCTTTACCAGAAAATTAACGACCTGTCGCTTTGGTGCCGGTACCATATCAGCAAGACGAGTAACAAACAGGTGCTTTATTTCAGTCTGACCAACTACCTCTTCAACGAGGTGACCAAAATTTTCAAGAAACACAAGCGCCTTTGCACCGGAGTCCTTGAATTGGTGTAGCATTTCCCTTGCAGTATAAAGTGGATTGGTATTCACAATAACCAAGCCGGCTCTCAACGCGCCATACACGGCTATCGGGTATTGCAGAAGATTGGGCATCTGAATAGCAATTCGATCACCTGGTTTCAGATCGGTATTTCTCTGAATATAAGCCGCAAACTGTCGGCTATAGGCATCAATTTCGGCGTAGGTAAGTGTATAGCCTATACCGGTAAACGCCGAGCGCGAGCTATTCTCATTTAAAAAAGCATTGATCACAGATAATGCACTGGAATATTCATCAGGATTGATTGTGTTACCAACACCTGCAGGTCTCTTGCCATTCCAGAATGATGCATCCATAGCACTGCGCCTCTTATTTTATGGTTATTGTTATCAGGGCTATTTTGCCTTTTTAATTGATTCTACCCAACATTTTGTCGATAGGCATCTAATAAGTGACGAATTTGCCGAACAATTATCATGTAAACTCTGGCAATGACATTTTTTTTGCCTTAATCTATTTTTAGTGCTGAATTTTCGCTGGCAGTCAATGGCTCCAGTAACAACTACGAAAACTACGGAAAGAATCAACAGGATGTTGACAATATTACCGTTTACGAACCCAGTCAGACCACTTTCTGCCATAAACTGGCAGGAGGCTATTTATGACTGAATTTTATCTAAAAATACTTTCCGGCAATCACATTGGTGCTGAGATTCCCCTTGAGCCAGGCAGGTATTCTTTAGGCAGAGATGACGGTTGCGATCTGGTATTAACCGATGACAACCTGAGTGATATTGAGCTTATTATTGAAATTTTTGATAATGGCCAAGTCAAACTTCAATCAAGCACTACAGACACGCCTTTGTATTTGAATGGAGAACCCGCCGGTTCGACTATTCAGTACAACCATTTCGATATTGTTACATCTAGCAGCCTGTTCATAGCGATAGGCCCAGTTGATGCAGAGTGGCCATCTCTGGCACTGCCGAATGTCACCCCTCCACCGACTCAAGACCTGACCATAAACGAGGAAGAACACCAACTTCCTGGGAATGATGAGCCAGAGCTATCTGCATCAGACTTTGATCAGGAGATATCTGATGACGAAGAGGATGATGAGGATGAGTTTGAAGAGCCCTCATTTATTGCCAGTATTGATAAAAAATGGCTTGCTGCAATTCCTGTCACTCTGGTACTGGTCATAGTCATTGTAAGCCTAATCATCTCGAATACAGATACCCGAGTACAAAAAGTCACACACATTCCAGGGGTTCTTGAAATCTCTGCAAAAACCAAAGACAAACTGGGGTTGAAAGAAGTAAAGTTCAAACAGTTACCGGATAAATCACTACTGGTTTCAGGATATACACAAACACTTCAGGAAAAACTTGAACTACAGAAACTTCTCAGAAAACAAAACATTCCTTTCAATTCGCAAATCATTGTTATGAGTGAGATGCGTGATAATGCAGAAATGCTTCTGAGAGATCGCGGTTACGACAAGCTTGAACTTGAGCTGGATAATACACCCGGATCACTGGTGGTAACTGGTTACGTCTCAACCTCCGATGAGCTCAACAATATAATTACAATGCTCAAGCAGGAGATATATGGATTGATCTCTGTCGTCGATCAGGTTGAAAACCAAGTTGGTAGAGTCAATACACTCAAATCCATGCTGCGCGAAAAGGGGTTAATACCCAGAATACACGTGGTCGTTCGCGATCAGACCGTTATTCTGAAAGGACACCTTCTCGATGAAGGTCAGGTTTATGACCTGCAGACAGTTGTCACCAAGTTTCAGAAAAAATACGCCAATAAACCATCCATTGAACTAGCAACCAAGTATGCAGGAGGTACCCTAACCGATAGTCAGTCACCTTTATCCTTAAATATTCGTGGTATCAGTATGGGCAGGGTGCCTTATGTGATACTGATAGATGGTTCCAAATACCTGATCGGAGCAAAACTCTCCAATGGGTATATAATTGAAGATATTAACCTTGAGTATCTTTTATTAACTAACGGAACTGACAGAATCAAATACCGTCTTGGAGGGAACCGTGACGGAAAAATCAAAAAATGATGAAAACATTCATCTTTCAACAATCGAAGAGCAACTGATCGAAGATACAGATGGTACCTATCGGGATCAACTGCTTAGCCAATTATTTTCTGAAGCTACACGCCTTAAAGGCTTAAAAAACCAAGGCGCTGCTCCAGAGGATTTTTCAAAGATTGATAGCCTTCTGACTGCCGTAGTAGCAGCCATGGAGGTTGTCGATAAGAGCTGGAAACAGCATCACGGTCAATCTAAAGCCTGAGAGGGAACTCAGCCATGGCATTACAGGATACCTATAACCCGAATTACAACCAGCCAGGGAGCTCCAGTTTCAGCTTTGATAAAGTCTCTGAAACTTTTGGCAGCCAGGCGGAAGCTCTTGATGCAGCACTAAAAACCCGTGTTGCCAATATGGACCCCAACAGCACAAAGGACATGGTTGAGTTTCAGGTTGAGTTCAACAAGTACATGATTGTTGAAGGCCTTCGCTCCAGTATCGTCAAGTCTATTAAAGACACGATACAGAGCATTATTCAGAAACTCTAAATGAAATCCATGGATGGAGATAGCGGGCAATGATTGATGATAAACTTTTGAAAGTTCTGGCAGACATTGGCTTTATGGCCAGCAGTACTGGTCTTCCAAAACATGCCTTTGGTATTTTTAATGGCATTGAAGCAGCAAGGCCGGACACCCCACTCAGCACCATTGGCTTTGCCCTTGAGTTCATGAATCGAAAGCGTCATCAGGAAGCTATTGACCTGCTACACAAGGAAGGTCTTGCAAAGCACCCTGATGATCCTTCGATCAAGGCCTTTTTGGGGTTAGCCTTAATGTTCGAAGGTCGTAACAAGGAAAGTGAGGACTACCTGAAACCGCTTCTGTCCTCAAAAGAGACTGAACCCGCTGCCATGGCCAAAGAGCTTCTCTCAAATATTCACGGTCAGTAGATTAATCGAGACTGTAGATAAAACCGTGTTTCTGCCTATCTTAAAACCCAACAGGGTTGAGGTAGGCAAACATGGATACCTAACTACTTGAAGCTTTTGCTAAAGAAGCAGCCAAATCCATCAAGTCCGAGAGTGTTCTTAATACCTTCCGGTAGATGCTTCCCAAAGTGGCTATTGAAACCGCTCTGAACGCAGAGACTGAGGAAAACCCCGACTATGAGAAACATTCCCTTCTGGGGTGGAGGTTCAGAGGAGTTGATAGTGCTCTCGGTAGATAAATTCTCCGATCACTTAGCGTGAACTTATTCTGATCTTGAAAAGCAAATAGATTGTCGAGCCAACCTCTTCAGACGTGTCCTGAAATTCAGGTTCTGCCTCTCTATACGCTGAGTAAAATGCTTACCAATAATATGTTTTTTCTCTGGTAACTGCTTCGCATAGGATGCCCAGTCATCCGTACAGAAAAACT
>OODV01000193.1 GCA_900299555.1 uncultured Endozoicomonas sp. | reverse complement strand
GTGTGAGCCCTTTGAGTTTGCCACTCCAGGGAGGAGGGATCAGGCGGAACTTCCCATCATCCCGCTCGATCCTTGGTACGCGTGCATGAAGATAACATTCATGTTGAAAGAAGTTCATATGCCGCCATTCTTTCTGAAAGGTATCGTATGCTGGGTACTCCTTGCCAGAAGGATCATCCTCACTGTTATCTTTGAAGGTTGCCCCTCGCTGAAAGTTAAGAAAAATATCCAATCTGGATTGTTCAGTATTGAACTCAATTGACTCAATGTACCAGGGATAACTGATTCCAAGGGCATTCTGAAACAATTCTTCCATGAGTGTCTTCAGGCCTGTGATGTCATGCAGAGTATTGGATTAAGAATACAGCGTTACCCACTCACTTTTCAAAAGAGCCAAAGTTTTTACTGGAAGCATTCTGCGGGAAAAGACCTCCCAGCCAATCCCGATTACTCCACATGGGCAATCCAAGAAAATAGGGAGGTAGAGACATTGTTTAAAAACTCCGACTACACTTCTACTTTTTTTCGCCCCGCAAGCGCGTGAGCCAAGGTACCGCCATCGACAAACTCAAGCTCACCCCCCAAAGGAACACCATGAGCAATCCGAGAGGTCGTTACTCCGAGAGACTTCAGTTCTTCAGCGATATAGTGAGCAGTAGCCTCCCCCTCTACGGTTGGATTGGTTGCCAGAATCACTTCTTCAACCCGGTTATCAGCCACCGTCTTCAGCATCTGCTCAATACCAATATCTTCAGGACCAATACCATCAATAGGCGACAAATGCCCCATCAGAACAAAATAACGCCCAGAAAAGCCACCCGCCTGCTCAAAAGCCATCACATCCGATGGATTCTCAACAATACAAAGAAGCTTTTCATCTCTACCAGGATTAGCACAGATCTGACAAACCTTCTCCTCAGTCAGTGTCCGACAGTGCTGACAGCGCCCAACACCTTCAGCAGCCTGCTTGAGAGCAGCAGACAAGCGGACAGCCCCATCCCGATCCCTTTCCAGCAAATGCAACGCCATTCGCTGAGCAGAGCGCGGTCCAACGCCCGGCAGGCAGCGCAACGACTCCATCAATTCCCTGATCATGGGGCTGAACATAATGTAAACCTGAATCAAAAAATAAGGTTTCCGACATCAATCAATAATTAAAAAAATCAACAAAGATGCCGGGAGTAAGAGATTAAAATGGCAGTTTCATGCCCGCTGGCAGCCCAAGCCCTGAAGTCAGCTCACCCATTTTTTCCTTGCTATTAGCTTCAACTTTGCGGACCGCATCGTTGACAGCTGCCGCCAGAAGATCTTCCAGCATCTCCTTGTCTTCTTCAAAAAGACTTGGATCAATCTCAACCTTCTTCACATCATGACGACCGGTCATGATTACCTTAACCAGCCCGGCACCTGCTTCACCGGTAACTTCTGCATTGGCCAGCTCTTCCTGGAGCTTCTGCATATCGTCCTGCATTTTCTGGGCCTGCTTCATCAGATTGCCCATGCCACCTTTAAACATATTGACCTCTGCACAAAAAACACCCAAGGAAAGCCATCAACATTCGCTGACAACCCTCCTCTAGCTTTTACTTGATGATATTACCCACTGGCTGAATCGAGTCATCCAGTACCATGGCAGAAAACGTCTCGATAAGACCCTTCACCCTGGTATCTGAATAAATACTCTCTCTAGCCTCCTGAAGGCGTTCAGCGATTTTCCGCTCCCGCCAGGCCGCAGGAGTTTCATTAACAATACGACCAGTGTCAATTGACAGTTTAACGGACTGTTCAAAATAATCACACAGTGCCTTTTCCATACGCTGTCGATGGGTATCGTTGTACAGGGTGCTACGCTCTTCATCCAGGCGCAGACTGATACCGCCCTGCTCACTACCAGCAAACTCACAATGAGAGCCAATGGTTCCCGTCACCCCACCCAGGGGAAGACCACGAAAAACCTGAACCCAACTCAGCTCATCCAGCTGCTCAAAATACACCCTGTCTTCTTTTGCGGGCAATTCAACAACAGCCCTGACAGGCGTATCAGATACGACAACCTGAGACTCAGCAGCTGGCAAGCGCTGAGGTTCACCAACCATGGAATCCGCGTGATACACAGCTGGAGTATCCATTTCTTCCTGAGAGGCCGCTCCGAAAGACCAGTGCTCTTGCATATCATCAAATGAGGGATCAGTGTTATTGCCATGCTGCTCATAAACAGGTGCTTCATAGGGAGCCTGATCATAAGCCGACAGTGGAACCTCTTCCACAACCGGTGGGACATCCGCAGTTACGACGACAGGTTCGGTAACAGGCTCTGACGGTAATGCCTCTTGCCGCTCTTCAACAATGGCAGGAGGTTCAAATGAATCCTTCTGTACACGACTCCGGGCAGAAAGATCATCTGATACAGACGCTTCCTGAGCCATTGCCGAAACTTCTGGCGGATCAGCAACAGGCTCAGGCTCCGGATCAGAGGCGCCTTCTTCATCGGAAGCGCTATTATGAAATGCTGAGCCTTTAGCTGATGAAGAGCCCTCCGCTGAAGAAGAGCTACCGGCTGGCAAAGCTGAAACAGCACCAGCACTTGACACACCTGTAACATTTAGCGGCCTGGCCGCTGCCGGGGCACCATCAGGCCTGAAGGCCAGCATCCGCAACAAGGCCATTTCAAAACCACCACGGGGATCCGGTGCCAACGGCAAATCCTTCTTTCCTACCAGACCAATCTGGTAATAGAGCTGAACATCCTCTGCTGTCATTGACGCTGCCAGCTCGACAACCTGTTCACGGTCACCCTGACTGTTGTCAACAGCGTCAGGAACGGCTTGAGCAATGGCAACCCTGTGCAACAGGGAGAGCATATCGTCAAGCACCGCCAGATAATCCGGCGAGTGTTCGGCCAGTGATGAGACAGAACCCAGAATCTGAGCAGCGTTGGCAGTGGACAGCGCAACAACCATCTTCATTACCTGTCCCTGATCGATAGTGCCCAGCATTGCCCCAACTTCGGCCTCACTAACCCGACCATTACCAAAAGCAATGGCCTGATCTGTCAGGCTCAGGGCATCCCGCATACTGCCATCAGCAGCACGAGCCAACTGCCAGAGAGCGGCAACATCATTAGGAATATGCTCCTGACCGAGGATATTCTCCAAATGACCAACAATGCGCTCCGGCGTCATATTTTTAAGGCTGAACTGAAGACAGCGGGACAAAATAGTCACCGGCAGTTTCTGGGGGTCTGTGGTTGCCAGCAGGAATTTCACATGAGGCGGTGGCTCTTCCAGCGTTTTCAACAGCGCATTAAAACTGTGAGCAGAGAGCATGTGCACCTCATCAATCAGGTACACCTTATAACGGCCACGGGTCGGCGCATACTGAACATTTTCGAGCAGCTCCCGGGTATCCTCCACCCTGGTTCTGGAGGCTGCATCCACCTCAATCAGATCAACGAAGCGGCCATCATCAATCTCTTTACAGGCAGAACACTGGCCACAGGGCGTAGAACTGACGCCCTGCTCACAGTTCAGACATTTGGCAAAAATACGAGCAATTGTAGTCTTACCAACACCACGCGTACCGGTAAACAGGTAAGCATGATGAAGACGATCCTGATCCAGAGCGTTAACCAGCGCTTGGAGAACATGAGACTGCCCTACCAGCTCTTTAAAAGAACGGGGTCGCCATTTGCGTGCAAGAACCTGATAGCTCATTGAGTAGCGTCAACACCTGATGTCAGAAATAGAACAGCCTTGAGCGGCTTTTCACAATTAAAGAGTACCTATGCTAACCAAGAAGCCTTGAGATTGCACGATCAGGAAGAGTTTGGATTTGAATTGGGAGAAAAAGTGCCGGAGAACCCGGAAACAATGGAGGCGGACCCTGCCAGCCACACCCCGGCACATAATGTCACTACTACCGTTGCTCCCTTCCGGGCCTGGCGGGGTTCGTAGCTGATTATTGCGGGGGGACCGGCAAGGTCCACCATCGAGATCAGGGCATCGCGTCCTGATGCAGCGCATTCTCCATAAAACCCGCCCTGACGTCAACTGCCAGCCAACCCTGAACAGTAATTATTCGAAAATATTCGCCAGAGCAGCAATACCCAACAAAACAAAAAGTAATGCTGCAGCCCTGCGGATCCAATGCAAAGGTAATCTTGCAGCCAGCTTGCCGCCAAAAAACACAACGGGTACATTCGCCAGCAGCATGCCCAGAGTCGTACCAACAACCACCAGTATCATTGAGTCATACTCTGCAGCCAGCAACACCGTCGCTACCTGGGTCTTATCTCCAATTTCGGCAACAAAGAACAAAACCAGTGTCGTAAAAAATACGCCATAGCTACTTATTAAAGCCTCTTCCCCATCAAGTTTGTCAGGAATCAAGGCCCACAGGGCTACCGCAAAAAAAGAGCCAGCAATAAGATATTCGAGAAAATCCGGTGAAATAAAACCTACCACCCAACTACCAAACCAGGCCGCAGCTGCATGATTAAGCAAGGTAGCAATAAGGATAGCAATGGAAATAAGCCAGGGCGCCCGGAAACGCAAAGTCAGCATAAGAGCAAGCAGCTGGGTTTTATCGCCAATTTCGGCAAGAAAAACTACAAGTGCAGAAAGAGAAAGGGCTTCCATAACAAATCCAGGCGGGAGCAGAACACAGTGATACAGCCAATCTCCCGCCATGTGAGTCAGCTATACCACAGGTCTTGCCAAACACCAGCCATTGCATTGAATGGGCTTGTGCCGTTATCGCCATGAACATTGAGGCTCAAGTATGTTGACGACAACCTCTGAATACAGAGAGACTACTCCCCTGAGTAAGGGGAAACATACAGAGATAAAAAAGAATAATCAAACCCGCAAAATCAGGCAGCACTGAGTGCATAACCAAAGGTTTTCTTCAACAGCTCAATATACGCTTCATCACGGCACAGTGTCTTGCCCGGACTGTCTGAGAGCTTGGCAACGGGCGCACCATTCAGCTCCGTTAATTTCAGAACAATATTGGGCGCTTTAAAGCCCATATCATTGGTGAGATAGGTACCAATTCCAAAACTGACACTGATTTTGCCGGCAAACCACCGATGTATGGCCAACGCTTTATCGAAATTGAGCTTATCACTGAACACCAGACTTTTGGTACGCGGATCAATACCCAATCGGCGATAATGATCAATCGCCAGCTCTCCCCACACAAAAGGGTCACCGGAGTCATGTCGCATACCCTGATAGGCCCTGGCCAGCTCAACATCAAAGTCTTTCAGAAAGGCTTCCATACTGATCGTATCAGTGAGTGCGATACCAAGCTGACCTTTGTATTCCTCCAGCCAGACCTTTAAGGCATCTTTCTGACTGCTCCGCAGACTCTTGCCCAACACCTGATGGGACTGCAGCCACTCATGCGCCATGGTTCCTACCGGTTGCAACCCAAGCGTTCTTGCCAGATTCAGGTTGCTGGTACCCATAAAGTTGTCCGGCAACCGATGCTTCAGGCTCTCCACCACATGATAATGCCAGTCCCTGGAAAACCGCCGACGTGTACCAAAGTCGACCAGTGTAAATCCACTATTGTCAGGAAGCTGATTCAGCTTCTCATCAAGGCGGTGCTGGCCTTGAGCAATTACATCATCCTGTCCCCCATGAACATAGAAGCTGTGACTATGAAGCTCACTGATAATTGCCAGCAGAAAAATTTCGAAGTGAGTAATTTCGCTCCACAACCCTTCGATAACTAACGACAATTGCCCCTGACTCTGTTCAATCTGCACCGCACCAGGCTCAAGCCTGAAACGCTCAAGGTAATCAATGAAATCCTCAGCGATAAATGGCAGAGTCGACAGCCACTCTAGCTCCTCTGAACCCAGACGCAGGTCACCCAGAAATTCACACTGCCTTTTAAGCTGCTTTTTAGACAGGGCTAACGGGCTGTCATTCCGGCAATGAAACTCCATGCGGGCCCAGGCATCTGGATAGCGATGCACCATGGACTGCTGCATGGTGTATTTATACAGATCGGTGTCAAGAAGCGTCGGTATTATCGGGTTATCCATTCACTCCTCCTCAGAAAGAGCTGGCATCACTGATGACGTCTTCGAAATAAAGCTCATCAACACTACTAACAATAACAACTCCAGCCAGCTTCATTTCTTCAAGAGCATTAACCACAGTGTCGTTTGACAAGCCTCTGCTGGCCGCCAGATTAACAAACACCCTGAAGCCCGCATTACAGAGCTGAAGAGCTGTAGTTTTCACACAATGATCAAGAGCTAAACCGCCAATTACTATTGTACTAATACCCCGCCCTCTCAGAAACTCAATAACCCCTGTACTTAACCTTTCTTCCAAATCGTGAAAGCATGCTCCATAGGGGTGAATATCCGTCTCAACTCCTTTCCAGACAAAAAAGTCATATTCAGTAACATTGGGCAATCCATCCACCAATTCAAAACCTGCCGTACCAGGTACAGCATGACGATTCCAGTGAAGATCAACATTCTTATGCCCAATCACCGGGGACAACTGGGGCTTATCATCAGTAGCGACCCACACAGAATTGGCAGGATGAGCATCCTTTGAACCAATACGAACCGTTGCCAATTCAGCCTGTCTGTTCAATTCATGAACTATATTGTTACCATCAGGAACTGGCAGCTCATCAGGTGATAATGGGGTAAAACACTTCTGGGCATCCACATCAAACGCGGCTACGGTCTCCCTCGACCCTATGGAATACATTATTTTCACCGTGACAAAAGGAACTACTTTCACTAACATAGTGAATTATGTTCACTAACCTGTCAACCAGAGACTGTTTTACTAGGAATCATCAATGAGCTTGAGCACGGCGCTTATTTCTGTCGATTTGGTCGCATTTAAACTCGCCAGCAATAACCGGCTACAGGTGCTCACTCATCAATTACCTGAAACCCCATTACTTCAATTACCAGCAGGAAGAATCGACTCAGAACAGGATCAAAGCCTGCAGGATACGGCAAAACGACAACTGGAAAGATTTACTAAAGAACCCGCCACTTATTATGAACAGGTCATTACCATTGGTGATAACCACCGGGACTCAAGGGGCTGGTCTTTAACCGTCGTATACTATGCCCTGTTACAACCTAGCGACGAGCAGATGTTATCCGAGGACTCAAGATGGATTGATATTGTTGACGGCAAGCCTGCAGAGCCATTAGCCTATGATCACAGCCAGCTGGTAATGGAAGCACTGGCAAGAATGAAAAATAAAATACAGTACAGCGCACTGCCCATTTACCTTCTCCCTGAAGCCTTTACGCTCTCGGATATTCAGAACGTTTTTTCTATTGTACTCGACAAAGCACCGCCAATGCGCTCAATCCGCAATCGCTTTATTAATAGTGACCTTCTTATCAATACCGGTCAGAAGCGCCATGGCAGCAATCGACCTGCAACACTTTACCGGGCTAATGCAAACTCAAACAACTGGCTATTTGACCGTTTGTACCTAACCACTCGAGCTTAGTATTAATAGCCACTAGAAAATGATTTCAAAATGAGACAAACACCAATTTAAATGTTCATATAAGTAATAAATTCATAAAAAATTGAAACCAACATCTCTAAACTGAAAGGTTTGACATATTTCCACATTCAACTTTATTAAGATAATCCATTTGGTGGAGGTTCAGAGGAGCTGATAGTGTTCTCGGTAGATAAATTCTAACGATTACTTTATCGTGAACTTCTTCTGATCTTGAAAAGCAAATAGATCGTCGAGCCAACCTCTTCAGACGTGTCCTGAAAGCGTGGCTCCCAAGCATACCAGAGCCAGCGTTGATTTTTCTTACTGCCCACGAATGACCACTGTTCATCCATCTCGCAGATCAACTTAACCTTCGCATTCTCGAATGGAAACTCTGTTACTGCTGGCGGCGATAGTCTTTTAAGTGGGTGATGACATTGGTTCGGCTAATATTGAGGTATCGCTCAATGTCTCTGACAAAAGAGCCATTATAGGTTAGCCGGATAATCCTTTCATGTATGCTTGGTTGGTTAGCGTTGTAGAGATAATCATGCTGAAAGGTCTTATTGCAACTTCGGCATAGGAACCTTTGGAGCCCTCATCTGGACTTTCCATTTCTGACAATATCATCAGGTTTACGACAGTGAATACAGACAACTTCAATAAAAGCCATGGCAGTACAGAACAAAAGACTGGCATAGTAGCAGACTTCAGTTTAATTAATAGTCATCAACTCTTCTGAACCTTCACC
>OODV01000189.1 GCA_900299555.1 uncultured Endozoicomonas sp. | reverse complement strand
GTGAAAATACGGCTACCCTCTCCGACAGCGGCAGCTTCACCATCGCCGATGTGGATCTCACCGATGCCCAGAGCGTCAGCGTCACCTCCAGTACCACCGGTTTCCTGGGCACCTTTACCCCCACCGTCAGCAACAACACCACCACCGACGGCACCGGCCAGGTGGACTGGACCTTCAGTGTCCCCGATGCGGACCTGGATTACCTGGCGGCGGGACAGACCCGGACCCAGAACTACACCATTACGGTGAACGATGGCAACGGCGGCACCGTCAGCCAGCAGGTCACGGTGACCATGACCGGAACCAACGATGTCCCATTAATCAGCCTTGGCAACCCCTCACAGGGTGGTGGCACAGGCCTTCTTGGAGAGGTTTATCAATCAAGTACAAATATTAATAACCTGTCGGATCTCGTTAATCTGGTAAATGGCAACAGTCCTGATGCTACATTCAGTTCAAGTGAACTCAGCTTTACTGATACTAGTGCTTCTAGCATTGCAGATTTTCTCGGTAATGATGCCAGTACCCTCAGTGCAAATATTAATAGTGATCCTATGGAACAGGTGGGCCTTAAACTGACGGGGTACGTCAAGTTAACTGCAGGGCAGCATAGCTTTACCGTCACTTCTGATGATGGTTTTCGTCTAAACATCGCAGGCCAGACCGTTAGTCAATACATTAACCCTCGTGCTGCTACTGCCACTACTGGCACATTTAATGCCCAGGCAGACGGTTTCTATAGCTTCGAACTACTGTATTGGGATGGTGGAGGCGCCAACTTTCTTGAAGTCACCAGTACAGCAACTTCTGACGCAGTTTTGAGTAAAAATAATATTCTTTACGACAGCATCGTTAATTACACAGAAAATAGTCTGACCACTACAGTAGCGGCAGACCTGATACTCACTGAGTACGATAGTGAAGATATCCAGTCTGCCAGCTTGTCCATCAGTACTGGTTACACTGCCAGCGAAGACTCACTGAGCTTTATTGATCAGAATGGCATTACCGGGCAGTGGAATTCTGCGACAGGCACACTAACATTGTCTGGTAATGCTTCAGCAAGCAACTATCAGGCTGCCATACGATCCGTTACGTATCAAAACAGCTCAGAGACCCCAAGCACAACTGGCAGAGCCATAACGCTGGACATTTCTGATGGCCAGGCTACCAGCAATGTCGTTACACGAGGTATTGCGGTTACCCCAACAAACGATGCGCCCACATTTACCGACCTTCAACCGGCTGCCACTACTGAAAGCACAGTTAACACATCAACCTCAGGCGCTCAGTCATCTCAGAGCATTGCTCTATTACCTGATAACAGTTACATCATATTCTGGATTGACCAGTCTTCGGCTATCAAAGGCCAGAAATACCATGCTGATGGCACTTCGAATGGAAATGAATTTGATATTGGAGCCAATGCTCCGACAGGAGATAATTCCTTACGGAACTTATCGGTAGCTGTTGCCCCTAACGGAAATATTGCTATCAAATGGGAGCACTTTGATCCCGGTCATGTCCCTGGACCAACCATGAAGATTATTGACGAAAACAATAATGCCATCCTGCAGGAAACAGCTCTTAGTAAGAGTAATCTCTATGATACTGAATTTGCGGCGCTCTCCAATGGCAACTTTGTCATGTCAGGTATTGAATCGACTAACAATTTTAAAGTTACCCATCTTATTTTCAGTAATACAGGCACCGTGCTTAATACATTAGTAAGTGAAAGTGCTATTGGCTGGGGGTGGAAAACACCTCATATAGAGGTACTGGACAATGGGAATTTCATAACGGTCTGGCGACCAGATGCCAGTGGCTCCAATACGGCCAGAATGGTTATGTATGATCAGAGCGGTAATCTCCTTGCAGGACCAACGTCGTTTGGTGACAGCGCACCAGTGACTACCCGTGACATCGTTGTGACCAAGCTGGCTGACGGCAATGCTCTGGTTATTTATGAGAGTGCAAGTACTATCTATGCACAAACCATATCATCCAGCGGTGTTTTAACAGGGGCACCCGTTGCTCTGCTCAATCAAACCGGTGGATTCGACCTGGAGGTATTGGGGCTGAAGAACGGTGATTATTTTGTCAGCTGGGCACAAAATGATTCTGGAAATACCAACCTCTATGGCCAGCAGTTTACCAGTACCGGGACAGCGGTTACTCAGGAGTTCCTGATTGGTAGTAATCAGTCTGGCACTCAGATAGATCCACTATTGACACAACTCGATAATGGCGAGTTGCTGGTAACCTGGACAACCGATCACTCCGGAAATAATGACATTGCCTCAACGCGACTCGGTATCAGCCAAGTTGCCGAAAATGCACCCAGTGGAACTCTGATTGCAAAAGTTTCAGCCACTGATATCGAAGGAGATAGCCTGACATACTCCCTGGTTAATAATTATGGCGGGCAGTTTGCCATTGACCCTTCTACGGGGCAAATTTCTGTCGGTAGCACTGGATTGGATTATGAAACCCAGAACCAGTATACCCTGACGGCACAGGTGAGTGATGGAACCGACTCGTCTACCAGTAATGTTACTGTCTCGATTTTGGACAGAAATGATGCCCCAACAGTAAATATTGAACTCGTTGAGCAACTGAATATACCACACAGCAGTCTTATCAGTTTTGATGCATCAAACTTGAAAGATGTCACCTCTCTGGTAGCTGATGGCTGGGGCTTTCATGAAAATCATACCCTTAATACGGCTGATATTATAGAGAGTACGTTAACTACCGTTGATAACCAATCCTACGGGGAAAATATCCAATACATCAGCCTTGATGGAGATAATTCAACTGCAGAAGCATTGCTGATACAGGATTACCATAGTAGCAGCAGTTTTGACCTGCCAAATATGTATTACACCTTTTCCAGCAGCCAAATTACCGACTTTCAGAATACAGGGTTTCGTATTTCCATGGATGTGAGAAGGTCAGGTAATATTGATATTTCCTTAGGTGAGCCAGCTGCTGCCCCGGGTAATAATCGCTTTCGGTTCAATGATGGTATTCCCGACGATAATCAGTTTCATGAAATCGTTATTGAAGGTCATTATGATGCTGCTCAATCACTGGTGATAGATGCTTTTACAGTGGATGGTACATCCGCCAGTTATGTGACCCAAAGTAATGATGGTAGAGCATCAAATTTTGATGATGCTACATTGTCCCTAGGAGGCTATCAGTCAAATTCACACTCTGCCGACAATAGCCTGCTTATCAAGTCGGTCTCTATTGAAGCTAAGCCCCGCGAATTTGTCACCAATGAAAATGAAACGTTCAACGTGCCTTTACCATCGAACACATTCACGGATGTGGATACTTCGGACACATTAACCTACTCTCTCAAGGCTGGCAGCCCATCATGGATAAGCATTAATGCGTCTACCGGAGAGTTATCGGGCACACCATCAAGCAGTAATACCGGAGTACAATCCGTAACCGTGGTTGCCACAGACACAGAGGGAGAAAATGCCGAAAGCAGTTTCAACCTCAATGTACTGAATGTGAACCAGGCTCCCGTAATGAATTCAGACGCTTCATCACTGACACGGGTTATTAACACTCAGCCTGTTGGCAATGGTTCCACCTTTGCCACCCTCAATGCTCATGCCACTGACTTTGCCGGTATGAATACAGGCGCCATCAGCATGTGGTTTAAACTGGATTCTGGACAAACCAGTGCAACGCTGTTCTCGACCGGGGATGCCTCATCGGCAACAACCCAATCCTGGCTGGTTGCAGGCGATAGTACTTCCGGTTTTTCGGATGAGAGCCTGACGTTCTACTCACGTGTAGGAGACAGTCATTTTGATATGAAGTTACGACATGGGCAAGGCTACCTGATGGATGATCAATGGCATCATCTGCTGATTGTCGTTGATGGTGCTGATAACCGGATGTATCTGGATGGTCAGAGAGCAAATACGCAGTTTGTCTATGGAAGTGCAACGACAGCTCAATTTACCGGGGCTGATACAGACCTTGTCAACATTGGTTCCATCGTCCGCAATGGACAACTTAGCGGCACAATACCAATGAATGGGGAAATTGCTGAGGTTGGAATATTTAGCAATACCTCGAACCTGAATGACAACAGTGCAATCAACCTAATGAACCAGGGAACTGACTATTTCGATAGTTCAGACCTGTTATTCAGTACTGATTTTTCCGGAACCGGTAATACAGTGACGGATACCAGCGGGAATAATCGTGATGGAACTGCATTTTCAGGTAACCTTGCAGCACGACAGAGCTTAATTGTACTCGATACGGATGAAAACAGTTCCTTGACCCTTCAGGAATCCGAGCTCTTATACGGTTTCAGTGATGCAGAAGGGAATAGCCTCAGTGTTCAGAGTCTATACGTTGATCAGGGTTCAGTCGTTGACAATGGTAATAATACATGGACATTCACACCAAGCACCAACTTTACTGGGCAGGCTGATTTAGCAATTCATGTTACGGATGGCACTAATGTTATTACAGCGAATAAAACATTAGCAGTAACCAATGCTGATACGCTAATTTCCGGTGATGGGTTAAGCACTCTTCTTGGTGATACTGATAATAATTTGTTCATTATTAACCACGATAATATCACTGCCACAGGTGGTAATGGTTCAGATACATTTGACTTTAACGTCAGCGGAACCGGTAGCAATCCGGCAGATCTCACAATCACAGACTTCAGTACTGCTGATGGAGATAAGTTAAATCTGGATGATATTCTTGTAAACGCTAACCATAGTCTGGATCAGTATTTCCACTTCGTGTCCAGTGGAAGTGATACCGTAATGGAAGTTCGGCCTGAGCCGGGTGGCGACGTAGTAAAACGTGTTACATTCCAAAATGTCGATCTATTTACACTTGGTAATAATGATTCGGCTATTCTCAATAGCTTAATTAACAATAACAATCTTGATAATGGTGAAGTAAGTTAACTTAACGTGAGTTCGATTATAAAGGCATTGACTACGGATATGCCAAACCTGCGGATTTGATATGGCAAGGATTTTCCGGACACTTTTTTACGCTGACCTGGCATGTTGTTGTTCATATTTGAACGGCGCCAGGTAGCTATTGCTCGTGAGCTTTCTCTGACGGTCACCCTTCATTATTCCACCCTGTTCAATATCTCCCGCCTCCATATACTCAATGTATTTCCAGTTGCTGCGAAGTGGCAAATGAGTGAATGCCCCGGTAAAGCAGGAACTCGAAAGGCAACGGGTATATCGCATCAAAACCCTATTTAAGGCTATAATCCGTTCCCATCGGTAAAACCGGGAATGAACATAACAATGAATGTGGGGTAACAGTTTGAAACCGGTCAAAGTAGGTATCTGTGGACTTGGCACTGTTGGTGGTGGCACCTTCAATGTCCTTCAACGTAACGCCAATAGTATTGCGGCCCGAGCAGGTCGACCTATCGTTATTGAGCAGGTAGGCGCCCGCCGGAATAACCCGAATTGCGATACCGGGAACACCCGCGTTTCCCGTGATATTTTTGAAGTCGCCCATAACCCCGACATTGATATTCTTGTAGAAACCATTGGTGGCTACGATATCGCCAAGGAACTGATTCTCACGGCGATTGAGCAGGAAAAGCATGTTGTTACCGCGAATAAGGCGCTGATCGCCGAGCATGGCAATGAGATATTTCAGGCGGCCAGAGAAAAAAATGTCATCGTCGCTTATGAAGCAGCGGTCGCCGGTGGTATTCCCATCATCAAGTGTCTGAGGGAAGGTCTTTCGGCCAACAAGATCAATTGGCTGGCTGGTATTATTAATGGCACTGGTAACTACATCCTTACCGAAATGGGGGACCATAACCGCCCCTTCGAAGATGTCCTGAAAGAAGCTCAGGCACTGGGTTACGCTGAAGCTGACCCGACATTTGATGTTGAGGGTATTGATGCCTGCCATAAGCTGACTATTATGGCTTCAATCGCTTTTGGCATCCCCCTTCAGTTCAACAAAGCTTATACCGAAGGCATCAGCAAAGTTACTCCAAGCGATATTCAGTATGCCGCATCTCTGGGTTTTAGAATCAAGCATCTGGGGGTTGCCCGTCAATCCCAAAAAGGTATTGAACTTCGGGTTCACCCTACCCTGATTCCTTCTGACCGCCCTCTGGCCAATATCAACGGCGTGATGAACTCCGTTGTGGTTCAGGGGGATGCTGTTGGACAAACCATGTACAGTGGCCCTGGTGCAGGTGCTGAGCCGACGGCTTCTTCTGTGATTGCCGATATCATCGACATAGCCAGAACCATTGAAGCCCCGGATTCTGCAGTCAACGCCCTTGGCTTTTCTGCGGATAGTCTGAGTAATGATTTGCCAGTACTGCCCATTACTGAGACCGAGTGCAGCTTTTACCTCCGTATCCATGCTGACGACCACCCGGGCGTCATGAACGCAGTCACTCAGGTACTTAGCAGTCACGGCATTAATATTGATGCTATCACGCAGAAAGTAACTCGAGAGGACGATGGCTGTGCAGATATCGTTATCCTCACGCACAGGATAATCGAAGTCACAATGAACAAGGCAATCTCTGAAATCGAAGCCCTGGCGGATATTAAGTCCCCCATTACCCGAATCCGGGTCGAAACCATGGCTTGATCTATTCAGACCTTCCCGCTTGCCGCCACTGTCGGTAAGCGGCATTTTCAGAGTTCTGGCACAGTACTAAACAAATATACGGAATTCCCAGTGAAATACATCAGTACCCGAGGACAGGGACAAACCAAAGACTTTCAGGATGTTCTGCTGGCAGGTCTTGCCGATGACGGCGGCCTTTACGTACCTGAATCCCTGCCAACATTCAGCGCTGAGAAAATTCGCTCCCTTAAAGGGCTCCCTTACAATCAATTAGCTTTTGAAATCATCAAACCGTTTGTTGGCGGCACCATCGCTGACGACAAACTCAAGCAGATGATTGATGAAAGTTATGATGAGTTCAGCCATCAGGCTGTCGCCCCTCTTCAGCAGCTTGGCAACAATCAATGGGTAATGGAACTCTTTCATGGCCCGACTCTCGCCTTCAAAGACTTCGCTCTTCAACTACTGGGACGTCTCCTGAACCATGTTCTGACTGAACGTAATGAGAAAGCCGTTGTGCTGGGTGCGACCTCCGGTGATACCGGCTCTGCCGCTATAGAAGGCTGCCGTCACAGTGACCATCTGGATATCTTCATTCTTCATCCTTATCAGCGGGTTTCAGAAGTTCAACGTCGCCAGATGACCACCGTCCTCGACAGCAATGTTCATAACATTGCCATTCAGGGCAATTTTGATGACTGTCAGGATATGGTGAAAAAATGCTTTGCTGACCAGTCATTCCTGCCAGAAAATACTCGTCTGGTTGCCGTCAACTCCATTAACTGGGCCCGAATCACGGCTCAGATCGTCTATTACTTCCACGCCGCCCTAGCGCTTGGCGCCCCAGAACAGCCTGTTAGCTTTTCTGTACCTACTGGTAATTTTGGCGATATTTTCGCTGGATATATTGCCCGCGGCATGGGTTTGCCAGTGGAGAAGCTGATTGTTGCGACCAACAACAATGACATTCTTCACCGCTTCTTCCAGAACAATGATTACCGTAAAGAAACACTGCACCAGACACTCTCTCCCAGTATGGACATCATGGTTTCCAGCAACTTTGAACGGCTGCTGTTTGATATGCATAACCGTGATGGTGGTGCTATGGCGGAACTGATGTCAGTTTTTCAAGAGACTGGCAACATTCGTGTTGATGATGAAGCCTGGCAGGCAATCAAAGCGCTGTTTGATAGTAGCCGTTCTGATGATCAACAGGTCTGCGACACCATCAGCGCCCTGCATAAAAAAACCGGATACCTTGCTGACCCTCATACCGCAACAGGTATCCGTGCAACTGAAACGCTTGAACTCGCCAGGGAAACCCCTATGGTAACGCTCGCAACAGCCCACCCGGTGAAATTCCCTGACGCGATCGTCAAAGCAGGCCTTGATGCACCAGCACTGCCAGCCCATATGACGGATTTGTTTGAACGGGAAGAGCGTTACGACATTCTTGAAAATGACCTCCCTTCTCTCAAGGCTTTCATTCAAAATACCTGACAACCAATGCCATCATGCTATTGGATAGCATGATGGCTGTACCTTAATTTTTCACAAAGCTGTGTTACTCTGAATACCTTATTTTCAGCAGCCTGTTTTGTTTCATACCTATGCCAGTGAATATCATCCGCCGTACATACGACCTTTCAGCCTGCCACTTCACTCCCGACATGGATCCACTACTGGCAAGAATATACAGTGCAAGAGGCGTTAAAACTCAGGATGAACTCCCACGTCAACTTCAACAATTGAACGACTACCGACAACTCAAAGATATCGATAAAGCCGCTGAGATTCTGGCAGATGCCATTACCAGGCAGCAACGCATGTTAATCGTCGGAGACTTTGACTGTGATGGTGCCACCAGCAGTGCGCTGGGCGTTCTGGCTCTGAGAAGCATGGGTGGCCATGCCGACTTTCTGGTACCCAACCGTTTTGAATATGGTTATGGATTAACGCCCGAAATTGTTGAAGCTGCCCTGCCCTTTAAGCCGGATGTTTTGATCACCGTTGATAATGGTATATCCAGCATCACAGGCGTTCAGGCAGCAAAAGATAAAGGCATGAAAGTCGTGGTGACTGATCACCATCTGGCAGGTCGGGAACTGCCTGAAGCAGATGCTATTGTGAACCCGAATCAGCCAGACTGCCCATTTCCTGGCAAGAACACCGCTGGGGTAGGCGTTATCTTTTATCTGATGTGTGCCCTAAGAACGCTGCTGCGATCACGGGGTTATTTTCAGGATAAACCGGAGCCCAATCTGGCCGAATTTCTTGACCTTGTTGCGCTTGGTACCGTGGCTGATGTAGTCAAACTGGACAGCAATAACCGCATACTGGTATTCCAGGGGCTTGCCCGTATTCGTTCAGGACACTGTCGCCCCGGTATTACAGCACTTATCGAAGTATCGGGCAGGAATGCTGAAAAACTGGTGGCATCAGACCTGGGCTTTGCCCTTGGCCCAAGACTCAATGCCGCTGGACGTCTGGATGATATGTCCATTGGTATTGAGCTCCTCCTTTGTGAAGATATTGACAGGGCGCGGGAGCTGGCCTTTGAACTGGACGGGCTGAATCGGGACCGAAAAGCGATTGAGGGAAGTATGCAAAGCCAGGCCATGGCAGAACTTGAAAAAATCCAGTTTGACCAACAAATAGAACTCCCATGGGGCGTCAGTCTATTTCAGGAGAATTGGCATCAAGGAGTCGTTGGGATTCTGGCTTCACGGGTAAAAGAGAAGCTTAATCGTCCGGTCATTGCTTTTGCTGAAGCTGACAATCCTGAGGGAGAACCCGAGCTTAAAGGCTCCGCCAGATCTATTCAGGGACTGCATATGCGTGATGCATTAGATAGCATTGCCAGGGATAACCCCGAGCTTATTATTAAATTTGGTGGCCACGCTATGGCAGCCGGCCTCTCTATAAAAAAATCCCTATTTGGCGCATTTAAAGAAGCCTTTGATCTTGAGGTGAGAAAGCAGCTGACTGCTGATGACCTTCAGGCAGAAATGCATACTGACGGTGAACTGATGCCAGATCAGGTTAGCATGGCAACCGCATATACCCTACGCGAGGGAGGCCCATGGGGACAAAGCTTTCCCGAGCCCAGCTTTGATGGCACATTCCAAATCATTCAACAGAAACTGGTGGGCGAAAAACACCTGAAGATGGTGCTTAAGATACCTGACAGTGAACTCTGGCTGGATGCTATTGCCTTTAATATTGACAATCGAAAGTGGCCTAATCCCAATATAAGGCAAATTAAGGCCGTCTATAAGCTGGATATTAATGAGTTTCGAGGTCAGCGTAATCTTCAACTGATGGTTGAGCACTTCGATCCAGCGTAAGACATGCCTCTGAGCTCGATTCACAAGCTGACAAGGCCCAATCCATAGACCAGACTGAGCGGTCAGAACCAACTTATTATTAACGCTCAGTTTGCGAACAAGAATGGGGTAATGATGACAATTTCCAGACTGCTACTACCTCTAATGCTGATCATTTCCCTTGGTTTGCTGATTCCAGGGGTCACCCAGCCTATGATTACCATGAAGGCAAATCTTGACCGTCAGGCAATGCTTGATGAAGGAAAAATAATCATCAAGCAGCAGAATCTTCATCCCGCGATGGCAAGCCTGGCTACACAGTTTCTGGGAAGCCTTAGTGTTGAGGGAACATCAAAGGTATACGATAAAACCCGTTCTATTCTTGGCACGGCTAATGACCTCTGGAAAAGCGGGTATCACCTGGTGGCCTTCATGATTGTCACCTTCAGCCTGTTAATTCCTGTTTTCAAGCTATTCTGCCTGATACTGGCATTAGTTTTGGTAAAAAGTAACAAGCCACTTTGGATAAACAGTTTTCTGAGTAAATGGTCTATGGCTGACGTTTTTGCCATTGGTATATTGATCGCCTTCTTGGCGGCAAATTCATCAGCTGTAGAAAGTACCGTCATACAATTTGATGCAGAGCTTCACTCTGGCTTCTACTGGTTTGTCGCTTATTGTGTTACCAGTAACTTGCTGGGCCAATTTGCAGAAAAGACAATGGAGGCTAAACCAGTCCCATAATTTTCTTCTCAAAAAGCTCAAGCTGTTCAAGTGCTCTTTCTTCACGGAGATCTAAAAGCCGAACACCTAAACCAAGCAGCCTGACTGGTCGGCCTCCCCGCTCCCAGGCTCTTCCCAAAAGCTGGGTAAAATGCTCCTGAACTGTTTCACCGGTTGTTGGCAGACTCTCCTCCAGAGTTGTCTGGGTAAAATCCGCAAACTTAACCTTCACAAAGTGCTTATGGACTTCATATTCCTTTTCAATACGCTTAAAACGCTCTTGAAGCTCTTCCAGTAACGGCACGACTTGCGCTGCTATCTCTTCCAGCCCCATCAGATCTTTATCATAGGTATGTTCGACTGAAAGTGATTTCCTGCGTCGGCTGGTCTGTACCTCACGATCGTCCTGTCCCCGCGACAGCTCCCACAATCGCTCACCAAAACTGCCAAACCAGCGACTTAACTCAAGAATGGAGTATTGCCTGAGCTGACCACAGACTTTGATGCCTTTTTTGTGAAGTTTCTCGGCAGTAACGCGCCCCACCCCATGAATTTTTTTCACAGGCAGATCGAAAATAAAGTCATCTACCTCATCCGGAGTGATTACAAAAAGACCATTGGGCTTATTCCAGTCACTGGCAATCTTGGCCAGAAACTTATTGGGAGCAACGCCAGCAGATACGGTCACATTAAGTTTTTGAAAAATTTTCTGTCGAATTTCTTCCGCAATTAACGTAGCACTGCCTCTGCAAAGATGAGTTCCCGTGACATCCAGATATGCTTCATCCAGAGATAAAGGTTCAATTAAATCAGTATATTGGCGAAAAATGGCATGAGCTTCAGCAGAGGCTTCCCGGTAGACAGAAAACCGGGGAGGTATGATTTTCAGTTCCGGACAGAGTCTCAGAGCATGAGCCGAAGACATAGCCGAATGCACCCCAAATCGACGGGCTTCATAGTTACAGGTGGCGATAACACCTCTGCGGTCGGAAGCCCCCCCAACAGCAACAGCCTTTCCTGACAACCTCGGATTATCACGTATTTCAATACTGGCAAAGAAGGCGTCAAAATCAATGTGTATGATTTTTCTCTGAATTACCTTTTGCTGAAGGCTGGCATTACTGTCCATGATGTTCCAAATAGATCCGGGATAAATACTGTATATACATACAGAATTATTTTGGCAAGCACTTCCTTGCCTGTTAAACCAGTACCCAGACGAGTATCTTTTTTGCAGCATAAGCTGCAGACATTCATTATCTGCTCTGAAGCTGTGTTCAAAGCGATCCCCCTTTTGATTGCTTTCAACACCGTTTCCTGAAACCCAGGATAGCAAGGCACTCACTGCATCATGCAAACCACAATCTTCAATACGCCAATTGTCAGTCATGCTCTTTCTTTATTGGCAAAACTCTTCCTCAAGGTTACGGGCTGGAGAGTCCAAGGCAAAGCACCTCGCTTGGCCAGATATATTCTTGTAGGTGCCCCTCATACCAGTAACTGGGACTTTGTATATGGCATGGCGATTGGCCTTGCTACCGGGATTCAGTGCTACTGGGTGGGCAAGCATACGCTGTTCTGGGGGCCATTTAACTGGGTTATGCGCTGGATGGGGGGCATCCCACTGGATCGAAATGGTCGCTGTCGTAGAGGAAGTCTTGTCGAACAGGCCGTTTGTACTTTCAAGCAACATCGAAAACTAGGTCTGGTCATTTGCCCTGAAGGAACTCGAGCCCGTGGGGATCGATGGCACACAGGCTTCTACCACATGGCAAAAAAAGCAGGTGTCCCTATCGTACTTGCCTTCCTTGATTTTAACCGGAGAACCGGAGGGTTTGGCCCTGTTATCGAACCAGGCGATGATATGGAGAAAGACCTTTCAGAAATACAGGCATTCTATGCTGATATTCATGGCAGGAATCCTGAATGTTTCACCCCAGTATCACCGAAATATTTCAAAAAGAAATTCCATAACCATTGCAAACATAGCCTACAAAAAACATAGCGAGTCAGAAATCAATCTGCTATTTAAGTAAAACTCATTAATACCTGAGCAACAGGTATGAGAGCAGCCAAAGCATGATGGAGTATCACATTTAATCAGCTGGCACCGCTGAGGGCAGAGCTGCTGGAACATTAACCGCAATTCGATCATAAATCGATGGCGTGGGCTTGCCCGCAGCCAAATCATCAAACTGTTGCCAAACATGATGGAATGTATTCCACTTCACCGAAGCAGTTAATGGATTGTCAAGAAAATACTCAACATTTTTGGAGTCATTACCTGCAAAATCACGATAAATGAATGGTGATAATGCGACAGCCACTCCTGCCGCAACGCCAAGAAACAAAATAGGTTCAACAACGGCAACCAGAAGGGTAGGCCCCAAGATATATCGACTGAAAAAATCGGTAACGCGGTTGTATGCAATATTGCTCAGTAAGTTAGCTGGAGTAATGACATATTGAAAGAATGACTTCGTATTCTCTCTACCAGCAATGACATCCACAGCCTTCATAAATGGCGCATAGACACATAAACCAAAAACACCGCCAAGAAGAGCTGCTGGCAGCGCAACAACCAGATGCCCCAGAAAACTACCAACCGCCTGCCCTAACTGGTAAAAGGACATAAACGGAGCCCAGACGATCTCCTTCAAAGTGTTCCATCCGGGATTATTTTTACGATCATCTCTTATGTTGGCTAACTCCTGACTTTTTTGATTTTTATCAGCAAGATATGCCTCAGTATATACCCCCTGATGAACAGGAACCGGAAGTATAGATGTACAAACCAAATCAGCCATGGAGTACCCTTATTTCAATAAAGAATTACCGGATATGACCGAACCTCCAGAAAATAGTTCCATTATATAAAATGTATTTACTTATACTTGAATAAAGGCCTGAACCTTTTACCAGGTTCACAGTATGCAATTGATTGACCGATCAACCACATAATGGCAAGCTCAGAAAATGGACTACACAATAATAATCGCCGATGACCACCCCCTCTTCCGGACAGCTCTCAAGTCCTCTGTTGGTCATGCGCTACAGGAACCTCTGATCTGTGAAGCTGGCTCAATTGCCGAGCTTCAGGCACTTTTGGAAAAGAATTCCTCTCCAGATCTTATTTTGTTGGATCTTCACATGCCGGGAGCCCATGGCCTTTCTGGACTGATTTTTCTGAGGGGGCAATACCCCGATGTTCCCGTTGTTGTCGTTTCAGCTTCTGATGATCTGCAGATCATACAGAAAATCAAAAACCATGGGGCCAATGGATTCATTCCAAAATCAACGCCACTGGAAGCCCTGAAGACTGCCATTTTAAACGTTCTGGATGGTGAAAACTCCTGGCCTGACAACTTCCAACCTGCCGAATCGTATGAAACAAGTGATATTGAGGCTAGACTGGCAACCCTGACCCCTCAACAATTCAGGGTTCTGGGAATGATCAGTGAAGGTTTGTTGAATAAACAGATCGCCTACGACCTGGATGTCTCAGAAGCAACCATAAAGGCTCACGTTACCGCAATTTTCAAAAAACTGGGTGTTCGCAGCCGTACCCAAGCTGTAATAGCGGTCAAGGAGCTCGAGATTGAATTGCCCAGCCAGGACTCACAAAAGCAGGAAAATTAAAGCTAGCAGGTCTCTATCCTCTTGCTTTCAGCCTCATAGCGATTAAGAATTGCCCTCATCGAGGCTGGTTTTACTGGTTTATTCAGATAACTAATGTTCAACTCGCGACATTTCTGTCGCAAACCATCCTGCTGGTTAGCTGTTACCAGAACGGCGCCTATTTCATACCCCAACATTGCGCGAGCACGTTCTACCAACTCAACACCGTTAATTTGTCCTCCAATCCGGTAATCAACCATTAGCAAATCAGGCACCATCTCATCAAGTGAATGGATGGCCTCCCGGTAGCCCTGGGCAGAATTTACCTCGCACCCCCAGCGAGTCAGCAGATTTGTCATACCTTTGATGATTTCCGGCTCATCATCAATACACAAAACTTTCAAACCTATACCACTGTTATTAACCTTATGATTAATCCGCGTGGCATCGATAACATTTCGTTTTGCCAAAGGAATCACAACGGAGAAAACAGCCCCTTTACCTGGAGAAGATGACAGAGAGATTCTGGCACCAAGAATCACGGCCATTCCTTTTGCAATCGAAAGGCCCAGGCCAAGGCCATTCACAGCTGTCGATAAACGCTCAAATTCCGCAAAAATCAGCGTTTGCTTTTCCAGAGGGATACCCTGACCATTATCTCTTACCTCAATTTTCAGCTGTTGACTGCTCAAAAATCGGCAACCCACCAGCACCTTTCCGGATAAATTTGTATTTTCAACATAACGAAATGCATTGGTCAGGAAATTCTGCAAAATTCTTCGTAACAGAACCGGATCGGTTTTAATCCATTTATTTGAACTCACCACACGAAACGTCAGACTATTTTCTCTGGATAAAAGGGAAAATTCTGACTTTAACGGTTCTAAAACATCCATCACAGGCAGCTCCCGAAGGTTTACTACCATCTTGCCAGCTTCAATTCGCGACATATCCATCAAATCTGTCAACAGCTGTTCTGCAGACCTCAATGAGTTGCTGATATTTTGAGCCAATGCTTCATGCACAGTTCCCTTCGCCTCCAGCTCCATGGACGCGGTGAATAGCCGGGCCGCATTCATTGGCTGCATAAGATCATGACTGACCGCTGCAAAAAAACGAGAGCGTAGATGATTTGCTTTTTCAGCCTGCGACTTTGCACCCAGCAACTGTACATTTAATAACGAGAGTTCTTTCGTCCTCTCCTGCACTCGCTGCTCCAGGCTTTCGTTCACCTCTTTCAGTGCATGCTCAACCTGACGAAACTCAGTAATATCTGTGAACGTCATCACAAAACCACCACCAGGCATCGGATTACCCTGAATCTGAATAACCCTGCCATCTGGACGTCGCCTCTCTGACCGGTGAGCAGTGCCATTTTGCATATATGAAAGCCGTTTATTAATATGCTGTTCGATGTCGCCCGGTCCGCAGAGCCCACTTAAGGCGTTATGTCGGATCACATCCGCTATTGTACGTCCAACTGAGATCAAGTCACCGGGATAATCAAATAGTTCGAGGTATCGCTGATTCCACGCAACTAACTGCAAGTCACGATCTACAACACTCACCCCCATGCTGATATGCTCAATCGCCCCCTGAAGCAGCTCCCGATTGAACTGAAACACTTCAGAGGCTTCATCCACCATAGCCTGGACTTCTTCCAACCCAACATTACCATGAGCAAGAGACTTCATAACAATGCGAGCAGATGATGCTCCCAGTGTTCCCGCCAGCAACCGTTCTATAGCGGCAACCAGCTTAGGATCCGCCTGCTTATCACTATCCAGCGAATCAAACAGCAGATTACTACCATCAGATTCAAAACTCTGAATAACGCCAAGTACCCGGTTTTTACTGACAAAACGGCTAGCCAGCTGTTCAAGCTCCCCCACCGTGATCGCAACATCCAGAAAGACACCATCGCCAGAAAGCAGTGCATCCACAAACTTTCGAGCTTGTCTTCGCTCATCAATACCTGGCCTCAGATACAGGCAGCCACACAGATAAATCAGAGTATTCAGTGACAGTGCCACTAACGTAGCCCCTGTCACTGTTTCAGTCATTTGCAGACCGAAAAGGTTACCTGGTTTAAGCCATTCATAACCAAACAACCCCTCCTGCACGATAGGGGAATCCAACCATGAAACATTACTTAACTCAGGGATAACCAGGCAGTAGAACCAGGTCATGAAACCAGCCAGAATACCGCCTATCGCTGCCTTCGAATTACTTTCCCTGATATAAAGACTACCCAGTAGTACTGGAGCAAGCTGCGCTACAGCGGCAAATGACATCTTTCCGATTGATGCAAGAGACCCGGAATCTCCAAGCAGACGATACACAACCCACGACATCATCAATAGAACGACAATCGTTGTCCGCCTAACGGTTAACAAAAGCCCGCTAAAACGATAAAAATCATTACTGTCCCTGTAACTGTATTTGTTTCTGCGAAGCAGAAGCGGCATTAATATTTCATTCGACACCATTGTAGTCAGGGCAAGCGTTGCCACAATCACCATACTAATGGCAGCTGATACACCTCCCAGAAAAGCCAGCACAGCCATGGGCAAACTACCCATCAGCTTTGGCAGCTCAATCAAATATGCATCACCAGAAACCGCACTACCCATTAGTTCATTTCCAATCAGAGCCAATGGGATAACAAAAAGGGCTAATAAAAATAAATAGGTAGGGAAAAGCCAGCGAGCCTTATAGAAATCCTCAATACTGCTGTTTTCAACGACAGTGACATGAAACTGTCGAGGCAGGCACAAGATAGCAGTCATGGCCATCACTGTTGGCATCAGGATATTGCCAAACCAGTCTACCGTTGTCTCTTTGGTCACTCTCTGAAAAGCATCATCCAGATTAATATGATCCATCGCCATCCATGACACCCAGCCACCGACTAGCAAGAAGATCGAAAGTTTAACCAAAGACTCAAAGGCAATAGCGGTCATAATGCCATTCTGGTGCTCAGTTGCGTCCAGCTTTCGAGTACCAAACATAATGACAAACACGGCCAGTGTTAATGTAATTGCCAACGCAAGGTCTTCCCGGGACCGGCTGTCTGGCCCCAAGCTATCATGTGTTAACTGACCAAACCCCATGACAATGGCTTTTAACTGGAGCGCAATATAGGGAAGTACCCCAATCACCAGAATCAAGGTCACCATGATGGCCATAAAATGAGAACGCCCATGGCGTGAGGCGATAAAGTCTGCAATGGAGGTAATGTTTTCCTGCTTACTGACGGTTATTAGCTTGACTAGAAGCTTCCAGAACAGAACAAAAACCAAGGTTGGCCCGAGATAGATAGGAAGAAATGACCAGAGATTTTCACTGGCCTGCCCGACAGCACCGAAGAAAGTCCAGGACGTGCAATAAACCGCCAGGGAAAGACTGTAAATCAATGGTTGCCAGCGTTTTCTGAAGGCTGCTCCCCGGTAATCACCAAACCATGCAGCAGCAAAAAGGCACGCGACATACCCCGTTGCAATAAGAGCGAGCATCCATCCAGACATAGTTATTATTCTATTTATTCGCCACATGACCCAGTAGGCGACACCAACAAATAAACATTCGTTCTTGATGGGACGCACTCCTGAGAAATATACACCTGTAGACTTTTTTTGTCGCCTTTGACCAATGACGTAAACCATCAAGCTGTCGATCCGCGATTAAATGATGGTATGGTTATCGTTTGTACACTATAGGATTATGAAAATACACGTTTAGCCCGAGGTTAATACCAAAGTCTAATACCAGAATTTTTCATAAATCCTAAACTGAAGACGCTTTACAAATGCGTCAAAAGTCATCTTATTATTTAATCAATAATCCTGAAAAAATAAGAAATACCTGTCTTTCACCACCCCTATCAGGAATAAACCGATTCGTAAGAAATGCCTAAAATTTGGATGATCGTCCACTGCTTTTCCTTCAAACCGACCACATGCTGTTCCTGATTATTGACCGTTAATACATTAATCCCCTGAAAGCAGAAGAAGACCCATCTTGCTGTTGGATTCTGGCAGGGCTTCTTTTTCTGGTTTGGAAACACACGACTCCGCTTTTTCAGTTCGTACCTTATTCTGTGCTGGATAGCAGCATAGACCATCAGGCAGAGTGTCATCACCATCAACAGCGCTTCAATGCGCTCCGGTTTCTTCAGATAGAGTGAAGAGACCAGAAAGTCCGGGCTTTTCAGGAAACGAAAGCG
>OODV01000459.1 GCA_900299555.1 uncultured Endozoicomonas sp. | reverse complement strand
ATATCTGCAAGGAGAAACGGCCCGACAGTAAAATAGAGGTCACTCAACGCACGTTACTGGAGGCTGATGATGCACCGGTCTACAACGTCCGATACTGCACTGATAACAATGAGTGCCAGCACTGTATTGATGCCTTTATTGAGCAGCAGCGTGGAGTGTTTAATTAAACAGCGCTGCATGGCCATGCAGTAAAGAGGAGCCAGGCGCATTGACGAGACTGCTCTGGCGCCCGGTCGCAGGTTGGTCACATCAGGAGTGCGCCACCACGTTCTGGTGATCCTCCGCCCACGCCAGGGCTTTCTGAAAAGCCGCATCGCCATATTGTGCTGAGCTGAAGCGACGGGTTAAGGCACAGGATTTACGATTCCGTTTTTTCTGGGAGATATGCGCAAGCCAACCGGTTTGACCGTCTTTCTGGGTGTATTTTTCGATGCTCATCATAACCGGCGATCTCCCTTTTGTGGCAATCATTGTCCGTCAGCGGCCTGCTTTCCGACGGTGCGCAATTATTCACCAGACGTAACCCAAAAACCTTGATACGTATCAATACTTATTATCGACAGATTTGCGTTTACGATGCTACTGAAATTTCAGTCAGTCTATGGGCGAAAAGAGAAGCATGGGGGGGATGGGATCAATGATGGAGGGAGGAAAAGGGGAAAAAAGCTGACACTATCTGGGGGACAGGTATCAGCAAGAAACTCCATGGCAAATTTATATCCTGCTTTGTCTTGTTTCACAAGTCAGTATTGTTAACAGCCTACGTTTGATGGCATGGTTAGGTAAATACTGGCTCAATTCAAAACTGGGAAGCCAGTTGAACCTGATACTGCGTGAGATACCCAAGCGGCAAAGTGGGGCTAATAACAACCGCAGTCAGAGCCGGGAGCGATCCTTGTGATGGGTGAGACAATCTATGAGCCGGTTGTGGGGCGGGAGGAAGTTGGAGAGTTTACCTGTCAAAAATAATAACAGCCCTGGTGATCTGACCGATTTGCCTCCGTAAGAGGCGGTATTTTAGCGTGTCATTTTCAATACGACATAAACCGTCTTTGCAAAAAAAACGGACCCTAAAGCCCGTGAGATAAGATTTTCTCTGCAAAATTCACAGTAGGTAAACTGTGCCCCAAGAAACATGTTCATTAGGAACAGCGCCTCTTCCGTGAGGACGGGTAAATCCTATTGAAAACAGCACTCATCCGGAATTGGTAGTAGCACCTAAAAAGCTGCGACTGAGACCTTGTTTGACGGTTATCTATCGGAACGGCCGCTGCTTTTTATTTCTGGTAACGCTTCACAGCATTAGTAGCGATCTGGTTAATCTGCCTGTTCAGCCGGTCGAGCCGTTCCCGCTTGGTGTCACGATCCATGATCCGGTCTTCCATCACTTTACGGACCTCCCTGCGCAACTTGCTGACCTCCCGGCTGGCCTTGTTGAGCCCGGCTTTGTTTTTCAGTCTGGCACTGGCTGACTGTTCCAGCTCTTTAGCTCGCTGGTTTTCCCCGGTTTCCTGATAGTGCTTGATGGACGAAGCAATGGCATTTACCTCCTTGTTCATCTCATACAGCTCGTTGGTGTAACGGGTGCTGCCTTTGATGCGATCCCCAAAGAACGAACCCACTACCGGGTAGTCCTGTTTGTTCCATGCCGGCTTTTCCCCGGCACCAGTCAGGTGTCGGGTAACCGCATCGGTCACCGCCAGCGTACCGGTAGCGAATGAATTGAAATAGCCTTTCAGCAGGTGCTCCAGCTTTTTTGGGGAGTGCATCCACTCCGGTGCGCCTTCGGGAAGGTACTGCACCAGTTCCTTTAGCGTCTCGCTAGTGTACGGATCGTACTGGGCCTCCGGCTTCAGGTGCTGCAAGCTTATGGGCACTATATCCCGGTCACGGAAACGATCGCGGTTCTCGCCCACTTCCCAGATCGGCTTTATGAACTGAGGTATGGGTGTGGATTCCAGGTTAAACATCGACATCCCCAGAGTCAGCATGGAATCCTTGATCCACTTGGCATCCTCATGGCCCATCATCCCCTGCCACAGAAACTCCGGGATGGTGGCAAAGATATGCCCCACTTCGAACGGCTTGGGAATTCGGAAATGACCGTCTTCTCCCTCACCGATCCAGAAGTGGTGGTAAGCCACTTTCTCGTCGGTGCTGAGTGCCTTGTAACGGTCATCGTCTTCAAACAGTCGCACCAGCAGCCAGGAGGCAAAGCCGTACATCAGCCCCCGTGTCAGCACCTCACCGGAAAAGGCGCTCCAGTGCAGTTCATCTCCGGGCTTCATGCCCCGCCACATCCGGTTAACCCCCTGAAGCAAACTGTTGGTGAACTGGATGGATTGGGTCAGGAACCGGACAATGCCCCACTGCCCCTTACGGGTAAAGTTCATCACATCCAGCGACTGATAAGCGGCTTCCGCCGTGGAACCACCTTCTTCCTTCACCCGTTCAAAGACGTGCAGCCGGTTGGAGTCCTCAAACCGTGCGCCGATGCTGTCCCAGAAGTCGATCAGCCTGCCGGGGCTGTTCAGGATACGATTCTGCTCGGCAGGGGATAGTTTCTTGCGGATATTGTTGTAGTTGCTGCGGTAGTGGCCGCTGCTACTGCTGCCTCCCGCCATTTTCATCGCCCACAGGGAGTCATCCTCAT
>OODV01000141.1 GCA_900299555.1 uncultured Endozoicomonas sp. | reverse complement strand
TGGGATCAGGGGCTTGTTTGACTGGTTCACCATCGACAACTGGGAAGATCTTTTTACAGCGATAATCGAAGGCAGGAGTGTCAGCCTAAAGCATTTGGTAGTAGATACCACATAGTTGAGACATTGGTAGCCCTGTTTAATCTGTGTTCTGAACTTGCTTGTTTCCTGGCTGATAATTCAGTTCGATATCTCACGGCCTGAATAAGTGCCTGATTGGACACCCTCTAGAATCCAGCTTTAAGAAGTGCGTAGCGGGAACCGCTGGCATTTTGATGAAAAACACCCTCCGGTAGAGTTAAAGAAACCAAAACAAGAGCGATACCAATTGCTATCGCAGTTCTCAAATGAAAGTATTCCTGAGAGCGCTCTGAGTGAAGAAGAATTACCAATAGTTACAGCGCCTGAATACAAGGAAGAAAAAGAAACTCTTGTTTCATCTATCAAATCCCCCCCCACCTTAAGGGAATTGATAGAGAGAACTCTTCCTGATCAAGAGCTTCCTAAACAGAGGCTACGTGATTTTAAGACTTTATCTATGGATGAAGAATTTACTCACGATGTCAGTAAATTAGATTTCACAGATTTTATTAAATTCAACCAATTATATCCTACAATCCACGAATTTTCTGATGAATTTGAATTCGCCACCTCGTCAGGAAGTAATTTTTTTGACTTCAAAGTATTTACAAAAACCAAAGAAAAATACTTAAGAGATATAAAATTCTTACTTACCTCTCCACAAAAAAAGCCGACAAATAAACAGGGACAAAAAAAATCTCTTGAAAAAATAACCCTTGCTTTAAAATCAATTCAGGTAAAACTATTTCGATTCCCAGAAGACAAAAAAGTAAGACTTGAAGTTATCTACATATCTGAGCTAATCACCCGACTTAGAAATGCCACATACTTTCCCCTGGAAGAAAGATATATTGATGGTTTAAATGAAATTGTGGTTCTAGAAAAATATAGAAGCTTAAAAAAAGAATTCCTGATAGAAGCCAGAAATTTAGCCAAGCATGTTAAGGACAAGCTTGGTGTATGGAGTGAGTCAGCAGAAAGAGAGAGATTTGAAAAACTTAATAGGAGAATGAGTAATCTTGATGAGCTCTTGAAGGAAACACAAAAATTCCACCCTTGGCAGGATGAAAAAAATGCTTTAACACAAACAGGCAAAGCTCTCTCTTCGCTATCTGCAGCCTTAAAAACAAACGCTCATGAAGAGATGTATAAAAAGCTGGAGAAACAGCTCTACCTCCTTGAGCAAGATGGAGATCGTTATCGGGCACGCTTAACTTCAACTGCCTCCTGATATGCTACTGATTGGATGCAGTCTCCGCACGATCATACATTAGCTACCGCTGATTCACCATAAAATCCGCCAATCGAAAGGTTGGCTCTTTCAACATGCCTTTCAGTTCATCAGTAGCACCTATCTGATCAAGTGCCTTGTCCCAGCAATAGAGCCACTGATCGCGTGCAGACTCACTAATGTCATAAGGCTTGTGCGGATCGGTTAAACAGACGGTTCCGTATTTTTCGAAGTATAGATGAGGGCCTCCTAACCAACCACTGAGGTACTCATATAACCTTCCTTTAACATCGGTCAGAGAACGGGCATGCATTTTCCGAATATGCTCAGCTTCTGGCAGGTCATCCATAGCGTCATAAAATGCATTGGCGAGCGCTCGAATGCCTTTGTCGCCACCCAACAGGTGATAAGGCGTCTGTTCAGTCATTATTATTCGTCTCTATCTGCCTAAATGGTCCTATACATCTACTGGAGCCAATCCAGGGCTCACTCATAGCCATCAAAAACAGCGGATTCTGCTACAGAATGCAGCATAATCAGGACCTTCATCAATCTCAAGCACAAACGGACTATGAACGGTTACAACATCTTTAACCACCAATACGATGACTCTCTTTTGCAAATTTCTTTGAATCAGAGGACACTGTTCAACAAGTAAAAAGAATAATACGTAACAAGGAGTGCCAATGGCAGAGTCAAACCAGAAAATCGCGCTCTTTATTGATGCGGATAATGCTCCCGCCAGAAAAATTGAAAAGATTCTGTCTGAAATGGCGAAGTACGGCGTTGTAAGCATTCGTCGAGCCTACGGCAACTGGAAAAGTCATACCGTGAAAGGATGGGAGGAACAACTGCATGAGTACGCCATTCAACCAATCCAGCAATTCGACCTGACCAAAGGTAAAAATGCCACCGATATGGCAATGACTATTGATGCCATGGACACCCTGTACACAAAAAAAATGGATGCATTCTGCATCGTGTCATCTGACAGCGACTTTACGCCACTGATCATGCGCCTTCTATCTGAAGGCAAGGTGGTTTATGGCTTTGGAGAACGAAAGGCTCCATCTCCTTTCGTCAATGCCTGCTCCCGTTTTCTATATCTGGATGAACCCGAGAATGATCCGGAGGAAGTCACCTCAAACAGTAAGAAAAGTGGTCATGAGCTGAAAGCCGATACCAAACTGATGAACCTGATACGCAACGCAATTGACACTGAACAGGACGATGATGGCTGGGCGTATCTAGGCCGAATTGGTGCAGTTATATCGAATCAGGCTTCTTTTGACCCTCGTAACTATGGTTATAAAAAGCTGGGGGACCTGATCAGGGCTGTTGACCTGTTTGAAACCCAGGTTATGGACAACAACCAGATGAGTGTTCGAGATAAACGACGGGGTAACCACATCCAGAATGGTAGCCATTAGCGGTTCTGGTGCGTTTGACTGCTATAACTTATGGTTGCCTGATTACTTTGAAAAAGAGTATTTGATATGGCAAATGAGCAAGATACTCCTCTTATCAAAGCAGTAAAGCAGGCCAGCAGTGAATGGAAAGCAGCATTTAGTTCGGGGAATGCTAAAGGCTGTGCTAACCAGTATGACCCAGATGCCGTTATGCATGCCCCATCATTTGGTCCCTTCACAGGTCATAGTGAGATTGAGTTTTTATGGCAAAAGCTGATTAACGATGGATTTAACAGTGTGGAGTACATCAACCCAAAATTTGAGACGGTTGATGAGCAGAGTGCCCTGCTCACCTCCGGATGGAAAATGAACTAAGCCTGAGGTGTCATCCATAAAGAGCTATCGATTCTTCAACAAGACGGGACCGCCAGGCTCAGAGAAGATGACGTTGAAGCCACAGGTTAAACCTGGCGGCTTCAAAAGCTGTCGATACCAAGCTTGGGGTTTATACAGAAGCAGAAGAACTTTGTGGATTAGTCACTTTACGCCTTCTTGGTCTGCGGCGGTTTTCTGTAAATACACGCCCTGAGCCCATTTCTCCGGACTTTCTCCCCTCATGACTCCGCCCACTCTGCTGCTTACCTTCAGACACCTTACCTTTTCTTCCATTTTCCTGACTGGGACTATTGGCCGTCTTTGACTTCTTGGGCTTTTTAGGCCTCGGTGGTTTGCCGGACAACTGAGTCACCGGAACCTCATTTACCGGCTCAAACCCGGAGATCATCTCCCTGGGTAACTGCTGATTAATCAACCGTTCAATGTCCCGAAGCTGCTTACTTTCATCTGCACAAACCAATGAAACAGCGTGGCCATCCGCACCTGCACGGCCTGTTCGCCCAATGCGATGCACATAATCTTCTGGCACATTGGGCAAATCGAAGTTCACTACCTGGGGCAGCTGATCAATATCCAGCCCCCGGGCTGCTATATCCGTTGCCACCAGAGCCGTAATTTCATTATTTTTGAAATTAGCCAAGGCTTTGGTACGGGCTCCCTGACTCTTATTGCCGTGAATCGCCGCTGCCAGAATCCCCTTACCTTCCAGATGGCGGGTTAACCGGTTAGCACCGTGCTTGGTTCGCGTAAAAACCAGCACCTGCTTCCAGCTATTCTCTTTAATCAAGCGAGTCAGCAGTGCTGGCTTTTTACTTTTATCAACCGGATAAACACACTGCTTGACCGTTCTGGCCGTGGTGTTTCGTGGGGATATGTCAATCTCAACAGGGTGATGAACAATGGTTTTAGCCAATTGTCGTATTTCATCAGAGAAAGTGGCAGAGAACATCAGGTTCTGTCTTTGCCTGGGCAACAACGCCAGAATACGACGAATATCGTGAATAAAGCCCATATCCAGCATACGGTCGGCCTCATCCAGAACCAGCACTTCCAGATGTTTGAATTTCAGTGCATTCTGATTGTAGAGGTCGATTAATCGTCCAGGTGTGGCGACCACGATGTCAGCACCACGCCTCAGATTCATCATCTGAGGGTTGATTTTAACTCCCCCAAAAACCACCGAGGAACGTATTGGTAAATGCCGACCATAGGTGGCAACACTATCAGCCACCTGAGCGGCCAGCTCACGGGTCGGAGTCAGAACCAGCGCACGAACCTGATTGGGCATTGCCCGCTCGCCTCGACTTAGCAGCTCCAGTATCGGCAGGGTAAAACCCGCTGTTTTACCAGTGCCTGTCTGAGCTGCAGCCATTACATCCTGACCTGCCAGAACAGCGGGTATCGCTTCTGCCTGAATGGGAGAAGGTTGCTCATAGCCCTGTTCAGTAATAGCTTGCAGAATCGGAAGGGAAAGCCCGAGGTTGGCGAAGGTCATGGAAATGTCTCATTAAGGGCCACGAAATTATAACGATGGCCTAACTGGAGGAGGGGTCGAGTAGCATACAGGTTGCCAACTGACAGCGCAAAATTGTTTTTTATCTTGTATTGGTAACCACAGAGAGTTCTTAGAACATTTTAAGCTTCTGAGATAAGGGGAGCTCCTAATTCGCAGTCACCTGCCCATTAGAAATTTCAAAAGGTATTTCAGAACAGTGGTCGCCAGTGTTCTCTATCTGACCTATTCTCTTTACCATGAAGCTGTTAAATTATCACCTAAATCCTGCAAAGGTTCTTCGATCCGAAGTTGCAATATCCTGTAAATGAAG
>OODV01000190.1 GCA_900299555.1 uncultured Endozoicomonas sp. | reverse complement strand
CACTTCAAAATCATGGTATATCTGCTGACAGGTAAGCTGGACTTTACCAAGGTGAGCAAAGCCTGCTTACCCACATGAAATTAAAAAGAACCAGTTGATGAGACAGCAAGGTTATTCACCTTCAAACCCTTGGATAGGTTTGACCGCACCCCAGTGATGACAACGCGGGCATTGCCAGTGCATCTCTTTACCAGCAAACCCACAGCGCCCACAGGAAAAAACAGGCTTAATCTCAAGCATGCGATCTGTAAGACGGTGAATCAATGCCAATACATTATCCGGCAGGTCACCCTGAAACTGACGACGAAGGTCTATCAGTTCATTCAAACCTCTCAGTGTAGGATGGCGATCAAGCTGCGCAGTAAGAAAATTAACAGCCTGGGACTCTCCAGACTCACGGACCAAAAGACGGGTCATGGAGATTATGACGGCAGTTCCCGGGCGCTCACTGAGACAGCGCCCAAGATAGGCACCAAATCCCCGTAAACTGCCAGTATGCTCAAAGGCCTTTTCCAGTAGAGGAAGAGAGAGAGGCATGAAACTGATATCCTGAACGGATATTCTCTGCAATACCTTAATCGCTTCCTTATAGCTGCCTTCATCAAACTCCATTTGACCGAGCAACAGACTGGTCCTGACACTGTTTTTATCTCGGGAAAATGCCTGACGGATCAGACGGTGGGCTGTTACTCTGTCATTCTGCTTAAGGGCTATTTCACACTGCTCACAGTAATAATGAGCCAGGATAATAGAGAAATGCTCACCACGGGTTCGCCTGAGCCTTTCCGCAACATCAGCCGCCTTATCCCACTCACGCTCCTGCTCATAGACCCGCAACAATTGCTGCAAGGCCTGATCTCGTAGATCATGATTCTGGCGACTAAGATCAATAAGAATGCTTTCGGCACGATCCAACAGACCAGCGGAAGAGTAGTTTTGAGCCAGAGCCAGTTGAACCTGGAAAGATTGAATAGATGTCAAGCTTGGGCGCGCAAGCAGATCCTGATGAACACGGATCGATTTTTCAACTTCACCACGTTTACTGAACAGGCTGCCCAACGCCAGATAGGTATCTACAGTGTCATTATTGATATCCAAGGCCTTGATAAAGACATCAATAGCCTCATCGGTCTGCTCGTTAATCAGATAATTCAGACCAACAAAATAGTCTTTGGAAAGCTGACCGGAGTCATCACCTCGCCTTTTTCTCTGATCACGCCATCCCAGAAAATAACCAATGACGATTGCAGCAAGAATCAGACCCAGTAACGCAATATCAGGCATCCGTTAACCCTTTCAGGGCACTGGATCTCAATTTCTGAATTTCAGCGTCACGCCGCACAAGCTTCCTTTTTAAACTGGCATTAGCAAGCCGAAAACGAATAACAAGCATCAGCGAGACCAGCAAACCGACAAAGCCACCCAGAACAAAAGGCACCATGACCAGAGTGGAACTGCTTACCGGAGGTATAACCAACCCTCCCACCTCAAGGCTTATCTGCTCAGTATTCGACAGAGTAAAGTTGACAAAAAATACCAATAGAATAACAAACAACGCCAAAACCAGAAGACGCTTAAACCATACGACAATAGTCGCAAAAACAGTCAGCTCGAAGTCCGCCATAACCTTATTTCACGATCAATCCGTTTCTGCCTGCAAGCCACGGTTCACCCTTTCCCTAAGCTCTTTGCCCGGCTTGAAATGGGGAACATATTTACCATCAAGACTCACAGCTTCACCGGTTTTCGGGTTACGCCCAACTCTTGGGGCACGATAGTGAAGGGAGAAGCTACCAAACCCCCTGATCTCAACACGCTCACCTTTAGTAAGTGAATGAGACATTTGTTCAATGATAGCTTTTACAGCCAACTCAATATCCTTGATAGAGAGCTGCGGTTGCAGCTGGGCAATCCGCTCAATCAGTTCAGACCGGGTCATCGTCGTTTTTCCTTTCCCTGCTGCCATTCCCGGAATGTCTCAAAAGATCCTACAGACCTTGACAGACACCGCTTATTCTTAAAAAGCGCCTTAAAAAACCAGACAGTTCTACACTAGCTAACCCACACCGAGAAATCAAGCAACCCTTTGATTAGCCCGCATATTTCATGGATAGACTCTGCCATCGCCTGCCCTTTGCTGCGCCAAAGAGGCTTTATTCCATCGTTGGCATTCCCCGATACAACCTCCACACTGCATCCTTTCGAGCAACAAAACCTTCGGTTTTGCTATCCTGAGCCGCCTTTTTGCCCTATGGACACTAACTCCCGCATCCTTGTTACTGTACATAAAATCCAGGACATTCAATGAAACACCCGAACCAAGGATAAGAACATACAGATCAAAAAAAACCGTGAGGCAAAAGCACTCACGGTTTTATCTACTGATGGAAACCACTCTTGAAAACAACAGTGTCTCTAAAAGTAATCAGGAATCTGATGGATTACTTGCTTTCCATCTGAGCCTTGATCAGATCACCAATAGTGGTCGGACCAGCTGTCTCTTCTTCCTGCTTGGTGCGCAGCTCTTTCATCGCTACTTTTTCTTCAGCCTGATCTTTCGCTTTGATGGAGAGGCTGATGTTACGGTTCTTGCGATCGATGCTGATGATACGACCTTCAACTTCCTGACCTTCCTTCAGAACGTTGGTTGCGTCTTCAACGCGGTCAACACTGATTTCAGAAGCTTTCAGGGTCGCCAGAACTTCTTCTGCCAGTTCAACAACTGCGGCTTTAGCAGTTACTTCCTTGACAATACCCTTAACAATAGTGCCTTTTTCATTCAGGCTTGCATAAACACTGAATGGATCTTCAGACAGCTGCTTGATACCCAGAGAGATACGCTCCCGCTCAGCATCAATAGCAAGGATAACAGCTTCAACTTCGTCACCCTTACGGTATTGACGAACAGCTTCTTCACCGGTTTCATTCCAGGAAATGTCAGACAGGTGAACCAGACCGTCGATACCACCGTCCAGACCGATAAAGATACCGAAGTCAGTGATAGACTTGATCTTACCAGCCAGCTTATCGCCCTTGTTGAAGGAGCCGGAGAAATCTTCCCATGGGTTAGTCTTGCACTGCTTGATACCCAGAGAGATACGACGACGCTCTTCGTCGATGTCCAGAACCTGAACTTCAACTTCATCACCCAGGTTTACAACCTTGGATGGGTGAATGTTCTTGTTGGTCCAATCCATTTCAGACACGTGAACCAGACCTTCAACACCTTCTTCCAGCTCAACGAAGCAGCCGTAGTCAGTCAGGTTGGTTACACGGCCAGAAGCACGCGCACCTTCAGGGAAACGCTTGGTGATAGCTACCCATGGATCTTCACCCAGCTGCTTCAGACCCAGAGACACACGATTGCGGTCACGATCGAACTTCAGAACCTTAACGTTGATTTCATCACCAACATTAACGATTTCGCTAGGATGCTTGATACGTTTCCAGGCCATGTCAGTGATGTGCAGCAGGCCGTCAACGCCGCCCAGATCAACGAAAGCACCGTAGTCAGTCAGGTTCTTAACGATACCCTTAACTTCCAGACCTTCCTGCAGCGAGCCCAGCAGCTGCTCACGCTCAGCACTGTTCTCAGCTTCCAGAACGCTGCGACGGGAAACAACAACGTTGTTACGCTTCTGATCAAGCTTGATAACCTTGAATTCAAGCTCTTTGCCTTCCAGGTGTGCAGTGTCACGAACCGGACGAACGTCAACCAGAGAACCTGGCAGGAACGCACGGATAGTAGCCACGTCAACAGTGAAGCCACCCTTGACCTTACCACTGATAACACCTTTAACAACGTCTTCTGCTTCGAAGGCTTTTTCCAGTTCCTTCCAGGCTTCCATACGCTTGGCTTTTTCACGGGACAGACGAGTCTCACCGAAACCGTCTTCAACCGCATCAAGAGCCACCTGAACTTCATCACCAATGGCAATAGTCAGTTCGCCGTTCTCATCCTGAAACTGAGCTTTAGGAATAACACCTTCAGACTTCAGACCAGCATGGACAGTTACCCAATCGCTATCAATATCAACCACTACGCCACTAACAATGGCGCCTGGCTTCATTTCGATTTCTTTCAGGCTTTCTTCAAATAGTTCGGCAAAGCTTTCGCTCATGTTTTTTCCTGTGACAGCGTACGCAACTGAAAAGCCTCTGCTCTGTCAGCCAGTCAACAAAAACTGGATAGCGCATCGCTGCTTGTCATCCACACCGCCAGCCAGTATGGGTTACTTTAATCAGGTTCGAATCTGCAATGCTGGCTTTACGCCAGAAACGAACCTCCAAATTGATCGAGAGTACAACATATGACGCACTCAGGCTTGTTGAAGTGCGTAAAAACACTTCTATGCACCTGAAAGGCCCTAAACAAGCCCTTTCAAACGCATCTGTTCCAGCACCTTATTGAATACTTCTTGAATACTCATTCGGGTACTGTCAAGAATGATGGCATCATCGGCAGGTTTGAGCGGCGCTACAGTCCGCTGACTGTCTCGCTCGTCTCTGGCCTGAATATCTGCCAAAAGGCGATCAAAACTAGCACTAATCCCTTTTTGATGCAACTGCTCATAACGCCTTTTTGCCCGCTCCTCAGCACTGGCTGTAAGGAATACCTTGAGCGCTGCGCCCGGGAAAACAACCGTTCCCATATCACGACCATCAGCTACCAGACCGGGCAGTTCAGCAAAATCTCGCTGCCTCTGCAGCAACGCAGCCCGAACACCAGGCAGAGCGGCAACTTTGGAGGCCATCGCCCCAACATCTTCCGTTCGCAGGCTCTCACCCACCCGCTCACCTTCAAGAATGATACTGAGGCCTTCGCCAGTTTCCGATGGTAAAAACTGAACATCAAGATGACCTGCCAACACCTCCAGGGATGACTCATCGGTAAAATCAACCCCATGATTCATCGCTGCCAGCGCGGTCAATCGATACAATGCCCCACTGTCCAGCAACCCCCAGCCCAGTTCTCGGGCCAAAAGGGCTGCAATGGTTCCCTTGCCAGATCCACTGGGACCATCAATGGTGACCACTGTCACTGGTGTCTGAGACTCACTCACTCGTACTTACCTTTATTCCATGGAACGAAGGACCCTGGTTAAAAGCCTGCCCATAATTTTCAACTGACTTGCTTGTCGAAAGCATCAACGGAGCCTGAAAAAAAAACAATCACAGCCCCCTGAAACAGTTGCAAAAATAAACAGGGCAGTCAGACAGAGATCACCGCCTTAACAAGGGCCATCTTCAAAACCTTCGGTTACCACAATACGCATACCGGCTCGATTTGCCAGACCTGCAAAATCCGGGAATGAAGTCGCCACATTTGCGCAGTCCAGAATGCGAATATCATCCTTTGCCCTCAGTGCAGCCACAGCAAATGACATGGCAATACGGTGATCGCCATGACTGTCAATGGTACCACCATTAAACACGGGCTCTTGCCCTGAAGCTTTTCCTGAAGAAACGGGGGAAACACCGGAACCATTGATCATCATACCATCAGGCAGCGGTTGTGCATCAATACCGAGGGCAACCAAACCATCAGCCATCGCCTGAATTCGATCACTTTCCTTGACCCGAAGCTCATGCGCCCCAGTCAACAGTGTTCTACCTTCTGCACAGGCTGCTGCAACAAATAGCACCGGAAATTCATCAATAGCTATGGGAACCAGGCGCTCAGGAATATCAATTCCCTTCAGCTTTGCTGAGCGCACAATAAGATCAGCCACCGGCTCTCCACCTACAACAGACTCATTCTCCAGGGTTATATCAGCACCCATCAGCTGGAGAATCTCAACGACACCTGAGCGAGTTGGATTCATACCGACATGGGAAAGCCGAACTTCTGAACCCTCTGCTATTGAAGCAGCCACCATGAAAAAGGCGGCAGAAGAAACATCAGATGGGACATCAATACGTGCTGCGGTCAGCTTACTGCCACCTTTGATCGCCACCCGACAGCCATTATCGCCACTCACCGAGACTGGATAGCCAAACCCGCTGAGCATACGATTGGTATGATCTCGAACAATACCTGGAGCAACCGTCACCGTTTCACCTTCAGCGTACATTCCCGCCAGCAACAGGCAGGACTGAACCTGGGCAGAGGCCATAGGCAGATGGTATTCAATACCTTTTAATCGCGATCCACCCTTGATTTTCAGGGGTGGGCGACCACCTCCTGTCGTTTCGATAGTTGCTCCCATCTGACAGAGAGGATCAACAACCCGATTCATTGGTCGACCCGATAATGAATGATCACCGGTCAGCGTTACGTCAAAGGACTGAGCAGCCATCAGCCCAGCCATCAGCCTCATTGCAGTACCAGCATTACCGAGATAAAGTGGGCCCTCTGGCTGCTTCAGGCCATGCATGCCAACCCCCTGTATGGTGACCTTCCCCTGATACGGGCCATCAATCTGAACACCCATATCACGAAATGCTTTCAAGGTCGCCAGCGCATCCTCCCCTTCGAGGAAGCCGTCAATAACCGTTTCACCTTCTGCCAAGGCTCCCAGCATTATGGAACGATGAGAAATTGACTTATCCCCGGGCACTCTTAATTCACCAGAGATTGCCCCTCCCGGGCTAACGATATATGACTGCGTACTTTCTTTCATACCTTCCATAACTTCTTTTTTTATCTCGTAATCCTCAAGCAGCATGGAGCCCGACAACCCACCACTGACAACGGACGCATCTGGCAAGGTGTTCACTCTCTGTTTTCTGCTCTCCAGGAGAGAAGAAAAATGCTGGCGAGCTGATTGAGCACGACTGAATATGCCCAAAAGTGATTGACTGTCTTTTTCAATAATGGCCTGACGGAGCACCTGAAGCCCCTCTGTGAATTCATCCAGTGCTTCCAGCACTGCCTGATTATTACCCAGCGCCACATCATGCCACATAATAGGGTCGCTACCGGCAATCCTCGTAAAGTCACGGAAACCACCCGCTGCAAACCGGAAAATATCCTGATTATCCGGATTACCTGCGAGTGTATCCACCAGTGAGAATGCCAGAAAGTGAGGAAGATGACTGGTTTTTGCCAGAACTTCATCATGGTGATAAAGGTCCATATCCGTCACCACAGCCCCACAGGATTCCCAGAGCATTTTCACCTTTTCAAGCGCAAGAGCGTCTGTATTTTCCAACGGAGTAAGAATAACATCATGAGCCTGAAACAGGTTTGCTTTTGCCGCACCCACACCACTTTTCTCAGAGCCCGCAATAGGATGGCCCGGAACCAGGTAATCAGGCATTTCTCCAAACACCTCAAGGGCAGCATCAAGAAGCGCCCTTTTACTGGACCCGGCATCCGTAATCACCTTTTTACCCAAAGAGCCATCCAGTGAGCACTGGACAAGCTCTTCAAGAACAGGCTTCATCGCCAGTATGGGAACAGCGAGCATAATTACATCAGCTGCAGCCAGCCCCTCCGCAAGGCTCTGACACCCATGATCAATAATCCCAAGTGCCTTCGCCTTCTCCAGAGAGTCCTTGTCCAGATCGTAACCATACACTTGCCGGCAAGCTCCGGCAGACTTCACTGCCGCCGCAAAAGATCCCCCGATCAGTCCTAGCCCAACGACCAGCAGTGTATCAACTGTTTTCACAAACGCACTCCTTACGACACAAGCAACTTACGCCAGCACCTGACCCAGTGCTTCCAGGCAACGGCGATTTTCTTCCGGCAGACCAATAGAGATACGGAGGTGTTCTGGCATACCGTAATTAGCAACAGGCCGGACAATGACACCTTTTGATAACAGCCCTTCGTATACGGGCATGGCATTACACCCGAGATCAACCGTAATAAAATTACCCGACGAAGGAATCCAGCTCAGCCCAAGATCAGAAAAGCCCTGCTCCAGAAACGCCATACCCTGCTGATTAATCTCAATGGATTTCTGCATATAGGCATCATCCTGAAGAGCGGCAACCGCACCGAACTGAGCAGGCAGGTTGAGGTTAAATGGCTGCCTCAAACGATTAAGCACATCCGCTACTTCAGGATTGGATATCGAATAACCGACACGAGCCCCTGCCAGCCCATAAGCCTTGGAAAATGTTCGGGTGACAACCAGATTTGGATAACGATCAAGCAACTCAATACCATCTGGCAGATCACCGCCTACGCCATATTCATAGTACGCTTCATCAAGAACAACAATGACATCTTCCGGAACCCGATCGAGGAAACCAAGTAACGCCTGCTCACTGAAACTGGTACCGGTTGGGTTATTAGGGTTCGCCAGAAAGACGATCCGGGTGTTCTCTTTAATTGCTTCAACCATCGCGTCAAGATCATGGCCATAGTTAAGCGCTGGAACCGCAATACCTTCAGCACCCACCGCTTTCACAGCCAGAGGATAAACGACGAATGCATACTGAGAATACACGGCAGAACTGCCTGCATCTAGAAATGACTCTGCCAGGAGAACCAACACATCATTAGAGCCATTACCCATTGTCAGCTGCTCAGGCGACACTTTTAACTTCTCTGCCAGAGTTTGCTTCAATAGAAAACTACTGCCATCAGGATATCGAGCCAGCTCCGCCAGAGACTCAGCCATGGCTTTCACAGCCGAAGGAGGTGGCCCCAGCGGATTCTCATTGCTGGCCAGCTTGACAATATCTTCAACCTTCATACCCTGCTCCCGGGCAAGCTCGTCAATAGGCTTGCCAGGCTGATAAGGGCTCATTCCTCTCACTCCGGGTACCGCAAGCTCCAGAAAATCACAGGACATAACTCGACCTTCAGTTGGGTTATTGATCATGAAAATGGCCTTTTCAACCACAAATCTAAGAGGCTGAAACAGAGCAACATTTCCAACTCATGGCAATTTTTATTGATTATGGAAAATTTCAGCGGTTGTACGTATACCGGGTAAAAACAGACTCCAAACAAGAAGTCAAACCGGGCCAGTTTGATATTCTGAAAACTTACCCGGGCATGTTTTTAATGAATGCTAGAGAACACCCTTCGGATATGATCCAAGAACACGGAGATCATTCGCACGCTCACCCAGTTTTTCAAGCACCTTACGTACAACAGGATCTTCCTGATGCCCTTCAAAGTCCACGAAGAAGACATAGTTCCAGATTCCGGTACGTGACGGACGAGTCTCTACCCGGGTCAGGTCTATATTATGTACATGAAAAGGCTCAAGGATAGCATGCAGAGCTCCGGGCTGATTACGCATACTGATGACTACAGAGGTTTTATCATTACCACTGGGTGGTACCGGCTGATTACCAATAATTAAAAAGCGCGTCGAGTTATCCGGACGATCTTCTATTTTTTCAGCAATCTTTTCCAATCCGTACATTTCAGCCGCCATATCACCGGCAATTGCCGCTGAATTCCACTCGCCCTTGATGCGTTTAGCCGCTTCAGCATTGGAACTCACCGCCACCCGCTCGGCCATCGGCCAGTGCGAATCAAGCCATTTACGGCACTGAGCAAATGACTGGGCATGGGAATAAATCCGGGTAATATGATCGCGCCGGGTGTTTTCTGACACCATCATATGCTGATGAATACGAAGGACGACCTCACCACAAATTTTTAATGAAGAATCCAGAAAACTATCCAGCGTATGACTGACAACACCCTCTGTGGAATTTTCAACAGGCACCACACCATAACTGACAGCACCAGCAGCCACTTCACGAAACACTTCATCAATAGCCGCCATCGGCACACACACTGCCGAGTGGCCAAAGTGCTTCAGAGAAGCTTGCTGGGTAAAGGTGCCCTCAGGCCCCAGAAAAGCCACCTTGACCGGATCTTCGAGCGCCAGACAGGCCGACATAATTTCACGAAACAGACGAGCCATCTCTTCATCATTGAGAGGGCCATCATTTTTTTCCATAATTTTACGGAGAACCTGAGCCTCACGCTCTGGACGGTAAAACACAGCAGATGGGTCAGCTTCTGTTTTTACACGAGCCACTTCCTGGGCACACCGCGCACGTTCGCTGATCAGATCCAGAATTTTCTGATCAAGAGAATCTATTTGAATTCGCAACTGCCCCAACTTCTCATCTGTCATTATCCGTACCGCCGTTCAAATTCTTTCATGAAATCAATAAGAGCATCCACATGTTGCTCTGGCACTGCATTATAGATACTTGCCCGCATACCGCCTACTGCCTTATGGCCTTTAAGGTAGCGAAAGCCTTCCAGTTCAGATTCAGCAAGAAACTTTTCATCCAACTCTGGTCTGATAAGCGTAAAAGGTACATTCATGCGGGAGCGCCATTGAGGATCAACAGGGTTCTGATAAAAACCGGAACCATCAATCTGACCGTAGAGCTTGGACGCCTTTCGCCCATTAATCTCATTAATAGCCTCAAGCCCACCCTGCTTCTTCAACCATTTAAAGACCAGACCTGCCAGATACCAGGCAAACGTCGGAGGCGTGTTATACATAGATTCATTGCCCGCCTGCAGTTTGTAATCCAGCACTGCAGGACACATCAAAGAGCCACGATCCAGCAAATCATCTCGAACGATGACTACAGTCAAACCAGCTGGCCCAATGTTTTTCTGAGCCCCAGCATAAATCAGGCCGAATTTACTGACATCGAAAGGCCCGGACAGAATATTGGAAGACATGTCCGCAACCAGAGGCACATCACCAGAGTCAGGAATAAATGAAAACTCCAGCCCACCAATCGTTTCATTGGGCGTGTAGTGTAAATAGGCCGCATCCTTACTGAGCCGCCATTGATCCTGTGAAGGCATGGCACTAAAACCATTGGATTTACCATCAGCGGCAATATTAACATCCATATAGCGCTGCGCTTCTTTAATGGCAGACTGAGCCCAATGACCACTATTTACGTAATCAGCGGATTTTTTATCACCTTTCAGGTTCAGAGGCACTGCTGCAAACTGCCCTCGAGCCCCACCCTGCAGAAATAGTACTTTATAGTTATCCGGTATCTTCAGAAGATCTCGCAGGTCTTTTTCAGCATCGTGAGCTACAGCAAGAAACTCCTTACCCCGATGACTGACCTCCATCACTGACGCACCAACATCCTGCCAATTCATCAGCTCATCACGAGCTTGCTGAAGCACCTCATGAGGAATAGCCGCAGGTCCGGCTGAAAAGTTGTAAACACGATTTTCCAGCTGCGCCAGAACATCATTTACAGAATGCTTCACGATGACTCCCTCTCCACTTAAAGACGGCCTACCCCGGTCATTACTTACAAATTTTAGCGCTATCGATACCAGACAATTATTGATAATTGCCCCCGGTAACTGCTCCTGCGTTACTCTACTTCCCGCATCCATGCAGTCGGGCATTACCATCATACAGCCCATCACTGGACATATACTGACAATTGCTCCCTGTATTGTCAGCATATCGTCCATCCCTGGACATAAAAACTCCAGCACTGGGCTGGCGTTTTTTATCAAGCTATCAAGATTCTACCGTCCCTTCATTTTCAACAGGATCACTCTGATCTTCGGCCTGTTCAGACTCGCTTGCCAACTCTGGGTCAATACCAGCACCATCGACATTTTCAGGTTCTTCAACCCGGGCCACCCCAACCAGCTTTTCACCTTCAGAGACACGAATCAGAGTAACCCCCTGGGTATTACGCCCAAGTGAAGATACTCCGTCAACACCGGTTCTCACCAGCGTTCCCTGATCGGAAATCAGCATAATCTGCTCACCGCTTTTCACTTGAATAGCGCCGACAATTTCACCATTACGCTCAGTGCACTGCATGGAGATTACTCCCTGTACGCCACGACTGGTCAAACGGAACTCATCTACCGAAGTCCGCTTACCAAAACCTTTGGCACTGGCCGTAAGAATCTGGGTATCGTCTTCCGGAATAATCAAAGAGATAATACGCTGACCTTCTGGAAGCTTCATGCCGCGAACACCTCGAGCCGTCCGCCCCATGGCGCGAACTCCAGTCTCCTCAAAGCGGACTGCCTTACCACCATTAGAAAGCAGCATTACCTGCTTTTCACCCGTGGTAATCTCTGCACCTACCAGCGTGTCACCCTCATCAAGACCAAGAGCAATCAAACCCGTTGAACGGGGACGGGCGAATTGCTCAAGAGGTGTCTTCTTAACCGTACCATTAAGCGTCGCCATAAAGACAAAATGACCTTCGGTAAACTCTTCCACCGGCAGCATGGCAGTGATCTTTTCACCCTGCTCCAGAGGCAAAATATTTACAATGGGTCGACCACGGGATGTTCTGCCAGCCTGAGGAATCTGGTAAACCTTAAGCCAGTAAACCTTACCCTTACTGGAGAAACAGAGAATCTGGGTATGGGTATTCGCGACCAGCATATGCTCGACGTAGTCTTCTTCCTTAACGGAAGCAGCGGACTTACCACGACCACCCCGGCGCTGTGCCTGATAGGTATCCAGTGACGTCGTCTTGGCGTAGCCACCATGGGACAGGGTTACCACCATATCCTCAACATCAATCAGATCCTCAACCGTCAGATCACGACGGGAGCTGGTAATTTCTGTCCGGCGTTCATCGCCAAACTCGTCCCGAACCAGCTCCAGCTCTTCCTGAATAACGGCGCGCAGTTTCATAGGATCACAGAGAATCAGCATCAGTTCAGCAATCTTCTCTAATAGTTCCCGATATTCTGAGAGCAGTTTTTCATGCTCAAGACCGGTCAGGCGATGCAGGCGCATTTCCAGAATAGCCTGAGCCTGTCCCGGAGATAGGTAATATAATCCATCTCTCAGGCCGTACTCTGCAGGCAGCTCATCCGGACGACAGGCATCAGCACCCGCACGCTCTGCCATTTCCGTCATATGCCCCGGATTCCAACCCTTGGCCACCAGCTTTTCTTTTGCTTCAGCAGGTGTCGGAGAATCTTTGATCAACTGAATAACCGGATCAATATTGGACAGAGCAACCGCCAGACCTTCAAGAATATGGCCACGCTCACGTGCTTTACGTAACTCATAAACGGTACGACGGGTTACCACTTCCCGGCGATGACGAATAAAGGCAGCCAGAATATCTTTCAGATTCATCAATTTCGGCTGGCCGTCCTGCAGCGCCACCATATTGATGCCAAACACCGTCTCCATCTGAGTCTGGGCATAAAGATTGTTTAAAACAACTTCAGCATTCTCACCACGCTTTAACTCAATAACGACACGCAGGCCATCTTTATCAGACTCGTCACGAAGCTCTGAAATACCTTCAATTTTGCGTTCCTTAACCAGCTCGGCAATCTTTTCGATCAAGCGAGCTTTGTTAACCTGATAAGGTATTTCATTAATAATAATCGTGCTTTTATTGCGCTTCTCGTCATGCTCAATATCCGCCTTGGAGCGAATATAAATTCTGCCACGGCCCGTACGATAAGCCTGCAATATCCCGGCACGGCCATTGATCATGGCTGCGGTCGGAAAATCCGGCCCCGGGATATACTCCATCAGGTCGTCAACGGTCAGTGACTCGTCTGCCAGCAGAGCCAGGCAGCCTGTGACAATTTCAGTCAGGTTATGAGGGGGTATATTGGTCGCCATACCCACGGCAATACCCGCAGAACCATTGACCAGAAGGTTTGGTACCCGGGTAGGCATGACCGCAGGAATCTGCTCGGTGCCATCGTAGTTTGGCACGTAGTCAACGGTTTCTTTATCAAGATCCGCCAGCAGCTGATGGGCGATCTTGTCCATGCGAATTTCGGTATAACGCATGGCCGCGGCAGAGTCACCATCAATGGAACCAAAGTTCCCCTGACCATCCACCAGCATATAACGCAGGGAGAAAGGCTGAGCCATGCGGACAATGGTGTCATAAACCGCAGAATCACCGTGAGGATGGTATTTACCGATAACATCACCCACCACACGGGCAGACTTCTTGTAAGGCTTGTTCCAGTCGTTGCCTAATTCGCTCATGGCGAACAGTACGCGCCGGTGTACGGGCTTCAGCCCGTCACGTACATCAGGCAGGGCACGACCAACGATGACACTCATGGCATAGTCCAGATAGGACTGTTTGAGCTCATCTTCAATATTTACCGGGAGAATCTCTTTGGCAATTTCAGTCATGGAAACCCAGTCGTCCTTTTGCTTACGGCCAACAGATCGCAGTCAGCATCCATTCCGGTTCTGTGGACCAGGATACCGATGTTGAAAAGCTCTTCCTACACACAGAAGAGGGCTCTCATTGAAGGCATCACTATTCATGGGATCACAAGGTGATCCATCAATCGTTAGCTGTTCGAAGAGGTAGTCATTGGTCGGGTGATGCAGAGGTGTACCTCACAGGAAACTCCATAGTCAGTCTGACAGCAGAATCCCTGTTTTGACGCAACCGCCAGATGGCAAATCAACCTTCTTACAGCAGCAATCCCGATAGAACGGGCAAAGCGCCACTGCACTCAACCACTTCCGTAATACAGCTATTGGTTCGATAACCAATAAAAGAGCAAGAATACCACAGTACATGCCGGTATCGCGAGATATCTCTCGGATAAAACCGCTAGAATAAACCACTCAACATTTATCATGTTTTTGCGCACATCCCCACCTGATCGACAAACCAGCGCTTCAGAAATATCACTTCACCTCATTCTGACGAGTCGGAACCTGAAATACTCCTGATACACAAGCCCCGCGTGTCGAAATACCTGATAATCAGGAATATTAACAAAGCCCTACCCCCTGTGATCAAATGCAATATTAAAGGTATAATCCGCATAGATGGCAGAGATGACTGCCCCGATTTAATCCCTGCTTTGATGGATCAGAACGAATGCCTGAAATGCGCTCAGCACAAAATGTGGATCTTGGAGAAATAGCCAAGTTTGAAGAACTGGCCAGTCGCTGGTGGGATCCTGACAGCGAGTTCAGACCATTGCATGAAATCAATCCACTGCGTTTGAATTATATTGATCAACGAGTAGGACTGGCAGGCAAGCGTGTTGTTGATATTGGCTGTGGCGGTGGCATTCTCAGCGAATCAATGGCTCGCCGGGGGGCTGATGTCACTGGCATTGATATGGGTGAAGCACCACTTTCCGTTGCCCGCCTCCACAGTATGGAAACCGGTGTTGACGTAAACTATCGACAGATTACTGCCGAAGAACTGGCAGAAGAAATGCCAGGACAGTTTGATGTCGTTACCTGCCTGGAAATGCTGGAGCATGTCCCCGATCCGGCATCAGTCATCAGAGCCTGCAGCAAACTCCTGAAACCAGGGGGGCAGGCATTTTTCGCAACTATTAACCGCAACACAAAATCCTTTCTCTTTGCCATCATCGGCGCAGAATACATACTCAAACTCCTGCCAAAAGGAACCCATGAGCACAGTAAATTTATCAAACCCAGTGAGCTGAGCAGAGATATGAGAAAAGCAGGTCTTGATATTCATGATATGACAGGAATGACCTACAACCCACTGACCAAAGTCTATAGACTCAACCCGAAGGATGTAGATGTTAATTATCTCATCTATGGCTCCAAACCGGCCGAGCATTAGATTCTGTTGACATAAGATTCCAAGCTCAATGGTTCGTAAAGCCGTATTCCACGGGGGCTGGTGCAAGTGCAGCCCATTGCACCAGAAAATCGTGGCCCTTTTGGTTACCGCCACCGTGATAAAAATATTGAGCAAGAGTAATGCTGATGAAAGCCATTGAAGGCGTTTTTTTTGATCTGGACGGCACCCTTCTCGATACTGCAGAAGATTTTGTCATCACGGTTAACCAAATGCTAACCGATCACAAACACCCGGAACTGGATGGCCAGATAATCCGACGGCATGTGTCGGCCGGATCCAGAGCACTGATGCAGCTGGCATTTAACATTCCCACCGGAAAAGAACTGGAGCAGAAAAGAGCGCTGTTCCTTGAGTATTATGACCAGCATATTCAGGATCAAAGTCGCTCAACTTTCGCCCACCCCTACCCCGGCATTCCGCCATTGATCGATGAGCTTGAGCATCGGAAGATCGCCTGGGGTATCGTCACCAATAAGCCCAGAGCCTACGCTATGGCTCTTATACGGCAGACCGGCCTGCTTGATAAAAGCCATGCCATTGTTTGTCCAGAAGATGTCAAAAGGGCGAAACCGGATCCGGAATCCCTGATACTGGCCTGTAAGCAAGCCAAATGTTCACCAGAGCACAGTCTCTATATTGGCGACCATGCCCGTGACATTGAAGCAGGAAAGAGAGCTGGCATGACAACGGTTGCTGCACATTATGGCTATATTGCAGAAGGAGATAATCCTAAGGAGTGGCAGGCAGACCTGGACATTGACAATATCGAACAGTTACATGATTGGCTTAAGCAATGTAACTGGCTGATTCCTGAAGATAGAGCGTTATCCTCAAGCAATAGCTTGTGAGTTGCTTTATCCAAAAGAATGACCACCAATGCCATTAGAGCAACAATGGTAGAGCGGTGGCGTTTTCATAATGAGGGTTTGAACCATGTTTAAGTACCAGGCTCCCCAGGACCTGCTCAAGGGAAAAGTTATACTGGTTACCGGAGCTGGCGGTGGTATTGGAAGAGTTGCAGCGCTGACATATGCCCGTCACGGTGCCACTCTCATCCTACTGGGGCGTAATACCGAAAAACTCGAAGCAGTTTATGATGAAATCGAACTGAATCAGTGGCCGCAGCCTGCCATTTACCCATTAAACCTGGAAAGCGCTGGCGACATCGATTTCATCAACCTTGCTGAAACGATTGAGAATGAATTCGGTCGGCTGGATGGATTACTTCATAACGCCGGCCTTCTTGGGGATCTCAAACCTATCAGCCAATTCCCTACAGAAACCTGGATGCGAATCATGCAGGTCAACCTGAACTCTGCATTCATGATGACACGGGAATTATTACCTTTACTCAGGCTCTCTGAAAAAGCATCCGTCATTTTTACATCATCAGGCGTCGGTCATACAGGCAGGGCTAACTGGGGGGCTTACAGCGTTTCAAAATTTGCCACAGAAGGCCTGATGCAAATCATTGCTGATGAAGAAGACGGGATCAGCTCTGTCAGAGCCAACAGTATCAACCCAGGCGGCACCAGAACAACCATGAGAGCTTCCGCTTTCCCCGGCGAAGACCCGCAAACCCTGCCTGCACCGGAAGAGATTATGCCGGTTTACCTCTACCTGATGGGCAATGAGAGCCAGCATATCAACGGTCAGGCTTTTCATGCCCAAAAAAGCTAAGCCTTGATATAAACACCCTGGCTAAACACCAGGGTGTTAAACAAGTGTTTCAACGACTTTGTCAATTAAAAAGAACTTATTCGTCAATAACCTGAGAGCAAACTCTTCCTTAAATTATATTTTCCATCGTCTATTCTGAGTCGGTCGCTCTTGTCACAAGCACAGCCATCACAAGCAAAATCATGAGAACTCGACTCAATGGACAAAAAAAACTTGGCCGCTCTAATTCTTTCATGCCTGTTGAATGTGCAATCTTTCGTAGCCAATAGCTATGAACAGAAAGACTTAAATAATGAAATGATTATTGCAGCCAACTGGCAGCAACACTCAGGAGAGTATGCAGCTTATCTTTATCAGAGCTTTAATAGCGCCGCTGACCAACTGGAACCCAGTTTAAAACAAATACCAGAAGGCAAAAAACCGGCAATTATTACTGATATTGATGACACCCTGATCCCAAGCACACCTTATTTCACCAGCATGATTGACACTAACGAGTCACGGAATATCGAGCGCTCGAGGTTCTGGTGGAACCATCAGGAAGCAAAAGCACTTCCTGGCTCCGTCGAGTTTCTGCAAAAAGCCAATAACCTTGGCATTGATGTATTCTATATCAGCGGACGGTTCAAGGATGTAAAAACCATTACCATCAATAAACTGAAACAGTTAGGTTATCCGGTTAACAGCGACAAACATGTTTTACTGCAAGAAGAAAAAAATATAACCCTGAGCAAAGAAGAAAAGCGACAACAGATTATTAATATGGGTTACCACCCAATCATGTTATTTGGAGATCAATTAGCCGACCTTGGAGAAGTAGATCAGGGACTTTACCCAGAAAAGAAGAAATGGGTCATACAGCATCAGGATAAACTTGGCAGTCAATGGTTTATTTTACCAAACACTGTTTATGGTTTCTGGGAAGAGGCCATCACCCGAGATTACCGACTGCTGAGCCCTGAACAAAAGCATAATGCCCGTATACAGGCCATCTTCTATCCCGACTTATCAGTCACTGCTCCGGAAAATTATCAGCAACAAATCATAATGGCGGACCTATGGATGAGGAGATCTGCAGATTTTATGGCAATCGCTCAACAGACCTATAATCTTGCCAGCAAAACCCTTGAAAACCCTGAAAACAGCCTTATAAAAGACCGGGCAATTATCGTTGATATAGACGGTACACTTATAGATTACCCCCCTATTCATCTGACCCCCCCGCTTTGTAAAAGCTTTCCTGACCCTGAAGAAAAAATGAGGAACTATGAAAAACAGCTTAAGGCATCACCAATTCCCGGTGCCAGAGACTTTTTAAACAAAGCGGCTGCTCTGGGCTATGAAATTTTCTATTTAACAGCCAGAGAACACTCCTCAGGTCGATCTGGCCATAAAGGAGATATTGAGGCCTTCACCATGAAACAACTGACTCATAATGGATTCCCAAAAGTCTCTCAAAAAAACCTGCTAAATCGCTCAAAATATTGCCCCGGAATAGCAAGAAGCTGTGATAAAGAGCATCAACGAAGAGCCATCATGACTGGAATGATTAATGGGAAAAAATATAATGTCAGATTGTTTGTGGGCGATCTTCTTGATGATTTTGACCTGAGAGAACAGGGTCTGCCCCCTTTCGACAAGTCGTCTGTCGAAAAAACTAAAGATGATTACGGCAGAAAATACTTTATTATTCCCAACCCAGTCAACAAGACCTGGATGTGGCACTACTATTCTATAGTTGCTGATAGAGACATCTGCCAAATGAGTGAAAATGAGCGCTCTGATATTCGCAAGAGTTTGATAGAGGACTGGCCTGAAAAAAACTTCTATAAAGCAGTGCAACGTTAATGCCAATACTTGGAATTTGAAGCATTGTTTCTGTAAGAACCCTACCCTTTAACAGGGTAGATTCTATCCCAAATATTCAAAAGTCATGAAGCACTCCGTAAAACACTGCCTAGAGCATCCAGGCTCCCATTAGTCATGGTGAAAGAATGCCCACTCATCAATCAATTTTCGCCACGGCGATTTTAAATAGTGAATACCTGAAAGCTATAATCTATTTTTGAATATGCTCTGGGTATCCAGGGTACTTATTCCTATACTTTGGATTAAACTAACTACCTTAATTAAATTACGCTCTTCGTAATAAATCTCATAGTATGGGTTTTGATCCAAAAAATAATACCCAGCTAATCAATGCTAACAATAGGAACGAAGACCAGTGATAGAGCTATCCAACCCTTTATTACAGGGCAAAAACATGAACATTTCTTAAGCAGCCAAACAGCTTAACAGTAGTGTTATCAGCCCATTTTTCATGAACACGATCCATCCATGAATCACTGTGGTGATATGAGACAACCATTCCCCACTGATCATAGTCGTATCTGGGCGTGATTTCGTAGCGTTCCCTTCCTACCTGAGTCATAAATGGCTTTGCGCGAATTGGAGTCTGTATAGGATCATTCATTAATCCAGCGACTGCGCCTGACCTTTCAGGTAACTGGTCTTTCATCCATCCTGAAACCGCCCAGACTATCGCAAACATGATGAACAGGCATTTTTTTCACATGTTTTCTCCAGCCAAGCCCTGCTAGCAGATATAGACCCAAGTAAAAAAATATCCAACCTAAAAATCATGCCAGATAGAAGACTTCTCCGCCATCAATGACAAACTACAGCTTCATCAGGCTACCATTTTCCATTCGATAAACTTGATCCATCTTTCCAAGGGTCGTGGTTTTATGGGTGATCATAATGACGGTGCTTTCTCTGAACTTACTGAGTACTGTATCCATCAGTGTTTGTTCACTTTGAATATCCAGGCCTTCACCAGGCTCATCCATAACCAGAATCGGCGAAGCCTTCAACATAGCCCTGGCAATAGCCAAACGACGCTGCTCACCACCAGACAAGGCGATACCACCCTGCCCCAGCCAGGTATCCAGCAAACCACTCTCTCCATTCCTTGCAGCAGCCAGCCTATCGAGACCTGAGATTCGAACGACATTCATAAGCTCCTCATCGGTCGCTAGTGGCGCAGCCAACTTCAGGTTTTCTCTCAATGTTGCACTGAATACGTGGGTTTTCTGAGGCACAAAGGTGATTGTCCGATACAGTTCCTGCTCTGAAAAACGATGAATATCCTGTTGATCAATGCAGACCTGACCGCTGAGCGGCTCCAGCCCACGGCTCAATAATTTGATCAGGGTTGATTTACCACACCCTGTCTTCCCTAAAAGCGCAACATGACTACCTGCAGGAATGGTTAATGAGAGTTGAGTAATGATTTCCTGCCCATGGCTGTAGCCACAGGCAACATTATTGAATTGAATTTCGCCGCTCACAGAAAGGTTGGAGGCTATATCCGGGAAGTGCACTGTCGGCGTACTTACAACCTTATGCAGACGGCTGGCCGCATGTCGGGTATGGCTGAGAAACTGAAAGGCTAAAGGCAGCGGCATCAGTGCTTCAAAACTGGCCAGCATACCAAACACCATCATCACCATTACTGGCCCGCTGACTACACCGATAGCCATTTCACTGCTGGCAATATACAGAACCAATAATGCAGCGGCGCCCGATCCGGACACAAACAGCGCAGAACCCAATCCCTCAAGAGCCGCCATACGGGATTGATCCTTGATTAATGCCTGCTCTGAACCGGCGATCACTGATCGGCTGTTTGCATCACTGCCGTATATCTGCTGCTCAGCCATCCCCTGTAAATAGTCCAGCACCTGCTGCCGGAGGCGAGCCTGCCTGCCCCCCATGGACTCACCGGTTTTCCGGCCCAGAACGTAGAACAACAAAGGCATGGAGACAATCCATAGAATCATCACAACAAAAGCCACCATCGCCACCGTCGGGCTGAAAAACCATAGGAAGAGAGAAAAGAGCATCGTAACCATCAGAGCAGATAACAGGGGGCTGATGAGCCTCAGATAAAGCTGGTCCAGTGCATCGATATCAGCCACCAGCCGATCCAGTAACTCACCCTTTCGATATTGACCCAGCTGCTCCTGTGAAATGGGAATCAGCCTACTGAAAAACCAACTGCGTAAGCCAGAAAGTAAACGAAACGTGGCGTCATGGCTCACCAGTCGCTCAGCATAGCGAGCCGCAGTGCGGGCAATCGAAAACCCTCTAACACCAGCCCCAGGGGTAAAAAAGTTAAACGTCTGTGCTGTTGTAAAGGTCAAACCAGCAATAGCAGTAGCCGTTATGAACCACCCGGAAAGCGATAGTAGGCTGAGACTGGCCAGCAAAGTGACAATCGCCAGAATAATTCCCAGTGACAGCATGCCCTGGTATTGCCGATACAGCTTCAGGAAAAGCCACAGGTCATTCATTATCCAGACTCCCACTGTACATACTGACAAACTGCTGGAACTGAGGATTCCCCTCTACCAGAGAAGATGGAGAACCATCGGCAACCAGTCGCCCCTTATCCAGCATCAGTATCTGGTCCATGACAGTAAGCTGGTTTATTCGATGAGTTATGGTAATCACCGTACAGTCCCTGGGAATGGCACTGAGTGCATCCAGTACTAGTGTTTCACTGGCAGAATCAAGACTGGCCGTAGGTTCATCCAGAACCAATAAACGGACCGGCATCACCAGAGCTCGAGCCAGTGCAATTCTCTGAGCTTGTCCTACCGAGAGATTACCGCCCTGTTCCTGCAGTGAACTGTCCAAACCAGCGGGCAGCCTTTCCAGAATATCCAAGCCCTGAGCCTTTTCCAGCGCTTTCAAGCATTGATCAGGAGTAACCGCTCGCCCAAATGCAATATTGTCATAAACAGTGCCATGAATAATCAAGGGGTGCTGTCCAAGCCAAGCAATCTCTTTTCTCCAGCTATCAAGGTCAGTAGCAGCTAAAGATTGGCCTGCCACCAGAATATCTCCCTGGTAGTTCCAGAACCCCATCAAGGTATTAATGAGCGTGGTTTTACCGGCACCACTGCTCCCAACAATGCCAACCCGGCTACCGGGTTTTATGGTGAACGACAGTTGATCAAGCAAATACTGATTACTATTTTTCTGGCAGGCAGACGCTTCTGGTTCAACCTCAGTTTTCACACTGGCAAATACAGAAAGCGCTCTTACCTCAATGGTTAATGGCGTTTCTGAGGGAATAATTAACCCGCCACGATGAACCTCAGGCTCTTCCCTGGAAAGGACCGCCAATATCTCTTCTGTCGCACCGACGGCTTTTGCTTTTGCATGATAATACGTTCCCAGTTCCCGCAGGGGCTGGTAGTACTCAGGGGCCAGAAGCAACAGGAAAAGGCCAGTATATAATGTCACCTCACCTCCAAAGGTGAGATGCCCCAGGAAACTCATACCCAGAAATACGGCAACCAGTGCAATGGACACCGAGGCGAAAAACTCAAGCACCGTTGAAGAGAGAAATGCCAGCCGAAGAACCTCCATGGTCTTTACCCGAAAGTCTTCACTGGCACCGGATAGCTGCTCTTCTGCAAACCGGGTACGATGAAATAACTTTAACGTTTCCAACCCCTGCAGGCGGTCAAGAAAAAAGCCCCCCAAACGCGAAAGCGCCTGAAAGTTTTTACGGTTAGCCTGAGCTGCCTTGATGCCCACAAGAATCATAAATGTAGGAATAAGCGGTGCTGTACCCAGGAAAATAATGCCGACAACCCAGCTTTCAGGAAAAGCAACTACCAGCATAATCGCAGGAATCGATACAGCCAGAACCATCTGGGGCAAATATTTAGCAACAAACTCCTGCAACTCTTCTACCTGCTCAACCGCAATCGCCGACCAGCTGCCGGCAGGCTTCTCACCAATCACCAGAGGACCCAGCCGTCTCAGCTTATCCAGAAGAAGCTTTCTTACTTCAACTCGAACACTGGCGCCCGCCCTGAATCCACAAAACTCTCGCCCCCAGGCACAAACACCACGAATAATCACCAGCAATAAAATCAAAAGAAAATCATGATTCAACATTTCTCTAGTGGCATTTTCCATCACCAATTGGTGAATCATGCTGGCCAAAATAGAAGCCTGCACAATTAAAAAGATCCCACTGAGCAAGCCAAGGAGCATTGAGATCAGCAGCCAATGCCGGGCTGGCTTTATCTGCCTCAACAGCCATCGATAGGCTTGTTTTTGCGTTGTTTGACTCATTCTTTACCGATTTTCCGGACTGCATACCAAAGAAGGGCATTGTACATAAGTCGATCGCCCGTCACCATGTACAGCCACCACGAACATACAAGCTGGTTTTCAGATAGCGACACCCCCTATAATTACGCGCTTTTGGTTCTGATCCGAAATCATTGGTCATCATGCTTCAGAATATTCGCATAATCCTTATCAATACTTTCCACCCGGGTAACATAGGTTCCGCTGCCAGAGCCATGAAAACCATGGGACTGAGTGACCTTTGCCTGGTAAGTCCCCAGCGTTTTCCTGCGCCAGAAGCTGATTCTATGGCCGCTGGCGCCCTCGACGTGCTTGAAAATGCCCGGTTGTTTGAAACACTGGATGAAGCCATTGCCGATTGTTCTTTAGTAATCGGTACCAGCGCCAGAACTCGAACACACTCGTTCTCTCGCCCTATGCTTGATGCTGAACACTGTGCAGAACAACTCTTATCAGAGTCTCAGCAGGCTCCGGTTGCGCTGGTCTTTGGACAGGAAACCATGGGGCTTACCAACAGCGAACTGGAAAAATGTCACTTTCACACCAGCATTGATGCAAACCCTGAGTATCCTGTGCTGAATGTCGCTTCTGCCATCCAGATCCTGTGCTATGAAATCTACAAGGCCTCTCTCAAAGAGGCAGACAGTTACGCAAATGATAAGCCTGAGCACGCCTACCCCCTCAACAAAGAGCTTGAGCTTTTCTACAAGCATCTCGAATCTACGCTGACCGATATCAATTTTATTATTAAACAGCACCCCGGTCTGGTTATGACAAGGCTTCGCCGCTTTTTTAACCGTGCACGACCCGAAGCAAAAGAACTGAACATGCTGCGTGGAATTCTTGGAGCAGTCCAGAAATCGGCAAAAAAACAGTAGCTGCTATGACAAGACCAACCCTATTCAAAGTGGAGGAACTCAACCCTATTGCCTTTCCTTTGGTGAACCGTTTTTTTAAGGAAAATGGTCATAAAGGTAAAGCCAGAGGTGATGAACGGGTTTGGGTTGTCCGTGATCAACAGGGAGATATTTTGGCTGGACTGAGAGCCAGCCAGAAGTCAGCCGGTTATTTATTGAGAAGTGTCTGGGTCGGGAACCATGTTCGAAGGCAGGGTATTGGCTCACTACTGCTCACAGCCACACTGTCAGACCTGAAATCTGAAACGTGCTGGTGCTACCCCTACCCCCACCTTGAGACCTTTTATATAAAAGCAGGATTTATGTTGCCGGCAATAGAAAGCATCCCTGCTGACATTCTGGAGCCTTACCAGCGATATCAGCAACAAGGAAAAGATTTTCTACTGATGGCCTGTATCCCGTAACAGCCCTAAAACTTCATTATCCGTCAGTTTTCGGTGCTTATTGAGCATTAAGTTACCTAACTGCAAATTCACCATACGAATACGCTGCAGTTCAAGAACACGATAGCCTAGAGAACGGCACATCCGGCGGATTTGACGGTTAAGCCCCTGGGTCAGAATGATCTGAAACCATTGGTCTGCTACTTTTTGAATACGGCAGGGCTTTGTAATTACCCCACCATAGCGAACACCTGCCGACATTGATAACAAAAAATCGTCAGACAAAGGCTGATCGACACAAACCAGGTATTCCTTCTCATGATAAAAGTCCGGATGCAGCAACTTGTGGCATAACTCACCATGATTAGTGAGCAACATTAATCCATGGGAGTCTTTATCAAGCCTGCCTACCGGAAAAACCCTGACGTTATTTTCAGCCTTTGGCAGATGATGAACAATGCTTGAGCCATCTTCCCAATCACAGACTGAGTCAACACCAACCGGTTTGTTATACAGAAAATAGACTTTCTCGGTATTGGTCATAACTTCCTGGCCATCGACCACTAACATGTCACCGTCTTTTATACGATCAATATGCAAAGCATGTCGACCATTGACCTGAACCAAACCAGCTTCAATTAGCCGGGAAGCTTGGCGTCTCGAACAGACACCGGCATCAGCAATGTATTTTGACAGGCGAATCATATGAAAATTTCATGTATTATCCGCCTCTCAAATCAATAGCAATTCACAGATACGGACATGTTAAAACAACTATTCCAGAAATCGATATTCCTGGGTTTTATGCTCAGCCTGATCACAACCTCTATTCCAGCTCTTGCGACGATCAATGATGCTGAAGCCATCAACAAGGCTGGCCGACAGCGGATGCTGAGTCAACGAATAGCAAAGCTTTATATTGCCAGCGCATGGGGTATTCGTGACGAAGCTGTCAGCAGTGGATTAGATACCGCTATCATTGAGTTTGATGGGGCACTGAAAACGTTGCGTCAGTCGGCATTAAATTCGGCCGAAATTAATAAGAAGCTGACAAAAGTACAAAATCAATGGGACTTTACCAATGCCGGCTTTAAAATCAGCGACCAGGGCCAGTTTGTTCCCAACATGGTGTCAGTAACCACGGAATCCATTCTTAAGAAAATGAATGACCTCACCTATGACTATGAACAACTGATGATTAAGTCAAACATCTGAGCACTCGTAAAGCCGTCTGATCGGATGATGTAAGGAGCAATTCTCAATAAAGACAATGGAGCGCTCATTAGAACAATAAGAAAGAGCCTCTCCCATGAAAAAAGCCATACTCAGCCTGCCCTGGTTGTTGCTACAGCAGGGTTACTACAGATCACGGTGGTTTAAGCCTTTCTGGTCGACCTTACCTTTCCGTCATTTCCTGATTATCTATAGCCCATAGCCCAACTGGGTGAAAACTCAACCAACACCATCTACTATCAAAGTGCTACACCATTCGATCTGGATGTGTTGTTAAACAACATGTAAGACGCCAGACCTACCACTGGAATAGGACACCTTTATATACCTGATATTGCCACTAACGATCAGCCTGTACCGGCAATGGTTATCCTACACGGCAGTGGAGGAATTTCTCCGGGTAGAGAGCATGAGTACGCTAAACTTCTTAAAGAAAATGGCATAGCGGCTGTGGCTGTTGACTATTACCAACCCCGTGGAGTTACTGAAGACACAAACTATATGATGAAGGTGAATGCAGTCACCGAGTTTGATGTCATTACCGATACTTATTCAGTTTATAAACTGCTGCAAAGCAGCCCTTAGGCTGATGGCTCAAAAATTGGGATCATGGGCTTTTCATATGGCGGCATTGCGAGCAGGCTGGCGATGGATGAGCGTTTCCACAACATTCTTGCACCAGAAATGTTACTGGATTAACCAGGCTCTAAGAGAATAAAATAATTGCTCATATCAGTACTGGAATTTTACGATGGAAATATGGGTCGATGCTGATGCCTGTCCTCTGGTAATAAAAGAAATTTTATACCGGGCGGCTGAGCGTACGAAAACACCAACAACTTTTGTGGCGAATCATTTTTTACAAGTGGCAAAGTCTAAATACATCAAATTCATGCAGGTAAGTTCTGGTTTTGATGTCGCGGATAATGAAATAGTCAAACGCATCACCAGTGACGACTTAGTCATTACCGCTGATATTCCTCTAGCAGCCGAAGTTATTGAAAAAGGTGCATTAGCATTAAACCCCCGAGGCGAGCTATATACCGACAGCAATATCAGGGCACGACTGAATATGCGGGACTTTATGGATACGCTAAGATCAAGCGGCATTCAAACGGGTGGAGTCTCAGCCATCAGCCAAAGTGACCGCCAGGATTTCGCCAATAATCTTGATAAACTATTAGCAAAAAAATCTAAAGCCTAACCCATCAATTGATTAACATCGCCAGACTGAGCACTGTAAGCACACAAGGGTTTATCCCTATGAATTCAATGCTAACTATTCTCTCTTTATCTGCTGCCAGTAGTTTTCCATTTCTTCTAATGTTAACTGCTCAAAAGCCCGATCATTGGTTGCGGCAAGCGCTTCCATTTTGCGAAAGCGCCCATCAAATTTATGGCATGCCTTCCGCAAGGACATATCGGCATCAACCCCGAGGTGACGTGCAAGATTGACACAGGCAAATAACAGGTCACCAACTTCTTCTGAAATTCGCTCCTGACTTTCTGCTCTTGCTTCGTGGATTTCAGCCAGCTCTTCCTGAATTTTATCAAATACCGATTCAGCCTCTGGCCAGTCAAAACCCACTCTTGCCGCTGCAGCCTGAATTTTCTCTGCACGCTGTAAAGTTGGTAATGTGCCAGGCAGATCATCTGGCAACGCAGACTCAGTTAGCTTTTGTCCCTTCTGCTTTTTTTCCTCTGCCTTTATTTCCTGCCATTTCTGCTTGACCTCCTCGGGTGACAGCTTGTCTGGAGAAGAGAATGATTCAAGGCTACCATCAGGAAATACATGAGGATGCCGGCGCAAAAGCTTTGCCAATAATCCTTCGGTAATATCTGTGAAGTTAAAAAGCCCGTTTTCCGATGCCATCTGGGCATGGAAAATCACTTGAAATAACAGATCTCCCAACTCTTCCCTGAGATTCAAATAATCTTGTCGCTCAATCGCTTCAGCGACCTCACACGCTTCTTCTAAAGTATATGGAGCAATAGTCTCGAAAGTTTGCTTAAGATCCCAGGGGCAACCATGCTCTTTATCTCTAAGCCTGGCCATCAAGGTGATAAGCTCATCAATGGAATAGGACAAACCAGGCTCCTGCAAACATTCGATACCACTATAAAGGAGGCATTCCCACGCAATGCGTGGAAATAATTGTACTAATCAGCTCATTTTCCGGTGACGGACCGCTTCTATAACATTGGGCAACTGACTAACTTTCGCCAACAACCGACCCAGATTCTCAAGACTGGACACTTCCATAGTTAACAACATGCTGGCCAAATGCTCTTCCTTACTGGTTCGAGTCTGCATCGAAAGCACATTAACCTTATCATTGGCCAGAACTACGGTAATATCTCTCAACAACCCCGGACGGTCATAAGCCGTAATCATAACATCCACCGGATAACTGTAGTCCGGCCTGGTACCCCAGTTCACTTCAATCAAGCGTTCGGGTTCACGACTACGAAGAGAAAGCGCTGTATTACAGTCTTGACGATGAATCGTCACTCCTCGGCCAACAGTAATGTAGCCGATAATCGGATCACCGGGGACTGGCTGACAGCAGCCTGCCATCTGAGTCAGCAGGTTTCCAACACCATCAATATTAATAGTACTGTCTGACAAACGTTCCTGTTGAGGCTTGGTCCGAATTTCAAAGGACTTCTCTTCTTCGGGAGCCACCTGCTTCTGGGCCAGTGATACCACATGACGAAGCTTTATATCCCCGGCACCAATGCCGGCAAACATGTCATCTGGAGCAAGACAATTAACGGCCAGCGCAAGCTCATTGTAATTAACACCATTCAACGCTTGTCGTTTGAGTTCAATTTCCAGAAGGATCTGCCCATCAGCAATATTGGCGTCACGGTCCTGCTTCTTGAACCAGCTGGTAATTTTTGCCCTGGCGCGGCTGGTAGTGACATAGCCGAGATCAGGATTCAGCCAGTCCCGACTCGGACGGGCATTGGGAGCAGTGAGAATCTCAACCTGATCTCCTGTCTTCAGCTTATGGTTCAGTGGCACAATACGACCAGCAACTTTAGCTCCACGGCAGCGACTGCCTACTTCAGAATGTATCCTGTAAGCAAAATCAATGGGGCTGGAGCCCACCGAAAGGTCTACCACATGACCATCTTTGGTGAACACATAAATTCGATCAGGCTCAACATCTGCTCGCCATTGCCCCCCCAGTTCACCGAGATCACCGAGGTCTTCATGCCACTCCATAACCTGCCGCAACCATGAGATTTTTTCTTCATAGCTGTCACTGCGGCTATTAACATCTGTCCCCTTATACTTCCAGTGCGCACAAACACCAAGTTCTGCCTCTTCGTGCATGTCGTGGGTTCGTATCTGAACTTCGAGGGTTTTTCCTTCGGGACCAAAAACGGCCGTATGCAAAGAGCGATAGCCATTTTCTTTAGGCGTAGCAATGTAATCATCAAACTCTTTGGGAATATGATTCCACAGGGAATGAACCACGCCCAGAGCCGCATAGCAATCACGCACTTCATGGGTAAGTATGCGGACAGCACGAATATCATAGAGATCGCGGAAATCGACATTTTTCCGTCTCATCTTGCGCCAGATACTGTAGATGTGCTTTACCCGACCGTTAACATCACCCTCAATACTGGCCTCAGACAATGAGGATTTCATCGTATCGACGACATCAGTTATGTACTTCTGGCGATCAAGCCGCTTACCATCCAACAGTTTGGCAATTTTTTTGTAGTCGTGAGGTTTCAGATAACGGAATGAGAGATCTTCCAATTCCCACTTGATGTAACCAATGCCAAGCCGGTGAGCCAGCGGAGCATAGATCTCAAAAACTTCCCGGGCAACCCGCTGTCGTTTCTCCTTACTGGCATGCTGAACTGCTCGAATTGCACAGGTTCGCTCAGCCAGTTTAATCAAAGCTACACGAACATCATCAATGATGGAAACCAGCATTTTCCGGACCTTTTCAAGCTGGTCCTGCCGATGATCCAACACCTGTCGTCGCGGATTCTGAATATTACTTATGGCAGCCATGCCTTGAACGTCCTTGATTAATCCGGCAACAACACTTCCGAAGTTTTCCTTTACTTGAGCAAGAGGTAACTTAGCTTCACGGACGGCTCGGTAGAGAACGGCTGCAACCAGGGTATCCATATCCAGTTTCAGCTCGGCCAGGATTTCTGCCATCTCCAGCCCGGTTCGAAAACAACCTTTCCCCGTTGGCCAGACAGTGTCATCAGCTGAACTTTGCTGCATAGCAAGCAGCTCAGCCTGACGAGCCAGTTCACAGGCCTCTCTCAGACTGTCCGTATCACCGACACCATAACGTTCCTGAAGGCGATTCAGCCAGGCACCCAAATCGACACTACCGTCATAGTGCTGGGGCTGATCCTCTCTAACCTTAACCATCTATTCCATTCCGTCTCTTTCTATATAAATAACACCATTATCAACCTTCCCCATGCTCAAAGTTCAGGTGTGGCGTTTTGGTTGTCCGGCATCCCGTACCCGGCATTCCGGATTTAATATTGTTGCCAGAAAAACTACTTACTAACTCACTACGATCTGATGGATTTCGCCCGAATAAACAGAGCCATGGACTCCACATGTGCTGTTTGTGGAAACATGTCCATTACGCATAGGCGGTGCAGCTTGAAACCGTAGGATGTCAGGGTACCTGCATCTCTTGCCAGTGTCGCCGGATTACAGGAAATATACAACAACCGGTCAGGCAGTACATTATCCAACTGACCAATCAAAAAATCAGCACCAGCCCTTGGCGGATCCATGACAACAATATCATATCGCTCTCTAGCCCATATTTCTGAACTGAAATTACTGGCCAGATCAGCCTGATAAAAATGCGTGTTTATACAACCATTCAGCTCAGCATTCCTGCAAGCCTGAGCCACCGAACTCTGCAAGCCTTCCACACCCGTCACATGCGCTGATTTTCTGGCCAACGGCAATGAGAAATTACCAAGGCCACAAAATAGATCCAATATCTTATCTGTGGGTTTTGGACTAAGCCATTCAATGGCCTGATTAACCATGGCTTGATTTATCGTCCAGTTGACCTGGGTAAAATCCTGAGGTCTGAAATACAACTTTAAATCTGAGCCCGGTAATGAGTAATAAAGCTTTTCATGACCATCTTTCGGATAAAAAGGATCAATCCTCTCAGGACTTCCCTGCAGATAGAGGAAGAGCTGATGAGAAGCCGCAAATGCTCTTAAGAGTTCCTGATCACTTTCTATCAAAGGCTTGATATGGCGCAGTAGTAACCCTCGGCCATTCTCCGCAAGGAAACACTCTGCATGTGAAACAGCTTCGCGGCTTTTTAGCGTTGGCAGAAATGACTTAAGAAGCTCAGGTATTTCCTGTAAAGGTTCTGCCAGAACCGGGCAGTCTTCAATAACACAAATGGTATTATTGGCCTTTTCACGGAAACCAAGCTGAATACTCCCTTTTAGCCAGCGTATGGCCAGTCGGCACCGATAACGGTATCCATAGGGAGGAGAAACCAGCGATTCATCAATATACTCTGGACTTATATTGGCAAAACGTCGTAACTGATCAAGGACTATCTGCTGTTTGCTACTGAGTTGTCCCTCATGAGACCAGTATTGTAAGCTGCAGCCCCCACATTGACGAAAGTGCTGGCATTCAGGATCACGACGCTCAGATGAAGGAGTGAGGATTTCTTTGACGCGCGCATTCATGAATCGTCGCTTATCTTCAACAACCTGAACCCGGACTACTTCATTCGGTAATGCGCCATCAACAAACAGGGTTTTTCCCTGATAGCGGGCAATCCCCCTGCCATCATGGGAAAGCGCCTCAATACGCACATCCTCATTCAGGAAGAATGGATTTGAGGTACTACGTTTAAAGCGCATATTTAACTTCCAACATTTTATCTGCACGCATTAAAACGGCAATTCTACATTGGATACCCGTCACAAAAAACTCAGAGCTGAAGTCTATTTATTGAAATTTCAATATTTTACAAAGTCTATCGTTTCTTTAAGGAAGAAATACGCCGGTCGAAAGATAGCGATCACCACGATCACAGATAATCGCAACAATGGTGGCATCCTCTACGGTTTTTGAAACCCTGAGAGCCGCTGCAACAGCGCCACCCGATGAAACACCGCAAAATATACCTTCTTCGCGAGCAAGCTGCCTCATACACTCCTCTGCCTCTACCTGTCCGATATCCATGACATCATCGATGGCTGAGCGATCAAAAATAGCCGGTAAATATTCAGGACTCCAACGACGAATCCCCGGAATTTGAGCTCCATCTTCAGGCTGTAAACCCAGTACCTGAACGGATGGGTTCTGCTGTTTCAAATAACGGGAAGCGCCCATTATGGTTCCAGTCGTCCCCATAGAGCTGATAAAGTGCGTAATCTTACCATTGGTCTGCTGCCATATTTCAGGGCCGGTAGTCCCATAATGCGCAAGAGGATTATCGGGATTGGCAAACTGATTCAAGACCTTACCCAGGCCCTGCCTTTGCATATCAAGCGCTTTATCTCTTGCTCCTTCCATACCATCGCTGACCAGAATCAGTTCAGCACCATAAGCACTCATGGCTGCACGACGCTCAATACTCATGCTGTCCGGCATGATCAAAATCATTTTGTAACCCCGGACTGCTGCTGCCATAGCCAGAGCTATTCCAGTATTGCCACTGGTGGCCTCAATCAATGTATCACCCGGGCTGATTGCATTTCGGGCCTCTGCTTCCACAATCATGGATAAGGCAGGGCGATCCTTCACAGATCCTGCAGGGTTCTGCCCCTCCAGTTTGAGCAGTACAGCGTTTGAGCTTTTTCCCTGCATACGCTGCAGGCGAACCAGAGGCGTATTGCCAATAATCGACTCTATTGTCGGATATTCCATGGACATATATCTTGCATTAACTTTATTATGCTGGCTCAGAAAATAATATTTCTGGCAACTGGCTATTCATCAGCGCCCATGCACTAAAAAGCCGACCTTCGGACATCTGATATAAGGTTGTTGTTTTTTAATGGCTTTGAGCATAAACCCTGCATAATACATAACAAAAGCCAAACAGGGAAAGGCAGTACCATGAGACAGCATCTTCTGGCATTCCGTCAACGCATTCTTCTGCTGGCCTTTTTACCCGGTATTATCGTCTCGATACTCATGGGTGGCGTCTATCTGAGTAAGCGATATAACGAGCTGGACAATCAGCTCATGGCCAAGGCGCTTACTCAATCCGAACAAAAGGCGGCAATTGCTGCGCTTCTGCTACATAAAACCCAGCGTGAAGAGCTGCAAACCCTCATCAGCATGCTGCTCGACGATATGGACATTCGCGCGGTCAGTCTGGTGAATGAAAAAGGTAAGGAAGTTCTCCATGCAGGACCAACACTGACAGCCACGGGCAAAATATCCTCACTGATGGGACCAAACCAAACCTGGTTCCAAAATGACCAGATTATTCAAGTCGCCAACCCGATTACCAAGCCTAACAGTATGGTAAACGATGGCTGGCTTATTATTGATTACACCTATGCAGAAACACACCTCACCCGGTACCGCTCTCTGGCATTCAGTATTATTGTGATCGCCATGGGGCTTGCGATCGCATTGGTGATCAGCCTTAAGCTGGGTAATAGTGTTACTCGACCTCTGAATAATATGGCAAGGGTCATTGGTCGTATACGGGATGGTTTCTTTGACACCCGCCTTCCGGACAACTCCGGAAGCCTGATGCATGAACTGGAATCAGCCATCAATGAAATGCTGGATAGCCTCCAGGCTAAACATCAGAAAATGACCAGCCATATCGCTCAATATAATGATGAGCTACAGGAAACACTCGAAACCATTGAGATTCAGAATGTTGAACTGGATCTGGCCAGAAAAGAAGCACTGGAAGCAAGCCGAAGCAAGAGTGAATTCCTTGCCAATATGAGTCATGAGATCAGAACGCCACTAAATGGTATTATTGGCTTTTCAAACTTAATGCTCAGCTCCAGTCTGACACCACAACAATACGACTACATTAGTACCATTGAGAAATCCTCTCAAGGTTTGCTCACCATGCTTAACGATATTCTTGATTTCTCTCGAATGGAAGCGGGCAAATTAGAGCTTGACCCCCAGCCTGCATGCCTCCGTGAAATCATTGAAGATGTTATGACGTTTATGGCGCCGTCAGCTCATGGTAAGTCACTGGAAATTGTTCACTTTATATACGACGATGTACCTGAAAATATTCTCATTGACGGGCAACGATTAAAACAGGTACTTACCAACCTGATCAGCAATGCCATCAAATTCACCAGCTACGGCTCTGTAGCTGTTCGCGTAATGATCGATCAAAACAGCCATGAACAGGATGTACAACGCCTCCCTACACATAATGATGAACGTCGGAACGCAGATAACGACTCTTTAAACGGACAAGGGCATGATGATCAGATAACCCTGAGAATTTCAGTGGCTGACACGGGTATTGGCCTTACCCGGGAACAACACCATAAGCTATTCCATGCCTTTGCCCAGGCAGATACGAGTAAAACCCGAAGAGTTGGAGGTACTGGCCTCGGTCTTTCTATCTGTAAAAGCCTGGTAGAACAGATGGGTGGTGAGATTGCTCTGGAGTCTGACTTAGGACAAGGAGCTACTTTCTGGTTCACTTTTAAGACAAAGGTTACTGGACCACTAGCGCCTAACAATAAGAGCCAACAGGCTGCTATCGAAAAGCCTCTGGATGGTCAAAACGTACTCCTTATAGAACCTCATGAACTCACCAGGCTCTCTATCTTTCATTTGCTTGATAAAATGGGCGCTAATATCACGGCAACCAGTTTTCAGCAGGCAATAGCTTCCGGCAAGACTTGTAAGAACTTTAATCACATCTTCGTTAATCTTGATGATGTTAACCTTGAACAGGCCATTGAACAGCTCCACTCTTGTCATGCCAGCTCTACTATTACACTTCTAACATCAGCCGAAGCAACAAACCTGCCTGACGCTATATTGCCAAACGAAATAAATACATTACTCAAACCCGTAGGACTTAGTCGTCTCAAGAGACTCATCTCTTACAGGGAAGGCCAACAGGCTTTTGACCCTCGCCTAATAATTAAATCTCTGAAAATTCTGGCCGTTGATGATAACCCTGTTAACCTGAAGTTACTCAAAACCATCCTTGGCCAACTTGGCCAGCCCTTGATAACAGCAGAAAATGGTTTTGATGCAATTGAACTTTGCAAACACTTACCCTTCGACATTATTTTTATGGATGTTCAAATGCCCATCCTTGATGGCATGGAAGCCACAAAGAGAATTCGAAAAGAAATCCCTATTAATCAGCGCACCCCTATTATTGCCGTTACTGCCCACGCTTTGCCTGAAGAAAAGAAAGTTCTTTTGCAAAGTGGTTTTGATGACTATCTAAGTAAGCCGGTCAGTGAGAAACACTTGATCAGCATGCTGAATCAATGGGCTATAGCCCCTTCAGAGAGTATCGAGGGCAAAGAGTATCGACCAACTCCAAAAATAAACATACCCATTACCAGTGCAACCAGTGCCCAGGAAAGTCCGGTTGATGAAAACCTGGCTTTAAAACTGGCTGCAGGGAACTCACAACTGGCTCATGAGATGCTGGTCATGATGAAGGATGGCCTTGAAGATGACCTGGAAACACTCAGAGTGGGCTGGGAGGAGAATAATTTTTCAACCGTTCTTGAACGGGTGCATCGGTTACATGGCGCCTGTCGATATTGTGGTATTCCCGAGATGGAAAGGATTTGCAACAGACTGGAAACCAGACTGAAGCAATACAATGATCTCTCCCACGACAAGATCAAAGAAGATTTTCAGTTGTTAGTTCAGTCAATTATTCGACTTAAGGAATGGGAGATTGATAACGCAGAAGCAGAGGAAGCAAGTTAACACACTATGCATCATTGAATACTGCTTGCATAGTACATTGTATCTGGAGAGGCTTTTAGCCCTCCAGAACAACAAAAGCGATGGCGTTATCTTGTTCATCTGAAAGACTAATATGGCAATGTTTTATGCCTTTTTGGTGCTGTAATTCAAGCGCATAACTGTACAGAACCAGCTCCGGTGCTCCGATATAGTTATTTCTGATTTCAATATGTTGAAAAGATAATTTACCAATACCCGTTCCAAATGCTTTTGCAACCGCTTCCTTGGCTGCAAATCGCTTGGCAAGATAAGATGCTGGCTTAGCACTCTCAGACCAGACAGATAATTCAAATTGGGTCAGAATCCGGCGGGCAAATGCATCACCCAATCGGTTAAGGGAGCGTTCAATTCGTTCAATCCGGACGATATCGGTACCAATTCCTGCAATCACTTAAAATGCCTTCCGTGCGGCATCCAACATCAGTGATTTCATTTCACGAACGGCGGGCTTCAAACCGGTAAAAAGCGCACGGGCAATGATTGAATGTCCAATATTAAGTTCATTAATACCAGCAATCATAGCGACAGGCTCAACATTCTGATAATTCAGCCCATGACCAGCATTAACAATAAGCCCCTGCTCCAACCCAAATATGACCGCATTTCGCAAACGATCAAGCTCTTTCTGCATAGCTTCTGCAGTCATTGCTTCAGCATACGCTCCTGTATGCAACTCAATGGCAGGCGCGCCAGCACGGGCAGCCGCTTCAACCTGATCCCTGTCAGGATCAATGAATAATGAAACTTCAACACGCTGTTTACCAAGTCGATGACAGGCAGAAGCAACACTATCAAAAAGCCCCTTAACATCCAGCCCGCCTTCAGTAGTCACCTCTTCTCTCTTCTCAGGTACAAGACAAACATGCTCAGGCTTGACCTTTTCAGCATTGCACAGCATCTCTTCTGTCACCGCCATTTCAAGATTCATCCGAGTCTGTAAAATATCGCGAATCCTGAAAACATCATGATCCTGAATATGCCTTCGGTCTTCACGCAGGTGTAATGTAATGCCATCTGCCCCTGCCTCTTCAGCTTCAATAGCAGCTTGGACAGGATCAGGATAGCGAATCCCTCTAGCTTGTCTAACAGTTGCAACATGGTCAATATTGACGCCCAGCAAAATACGCTTATGAGGAACCATGAGTAATCCTTACCGTTAATCAAGTTGTTTCAAACGTTTGAGACGCTCTTATCCTTCCGGCAAAGAACGAATTCTATTTGCGAAAAGCATACGGCTCTGCAAAGGCCGCTCCCCGATAAGAGGCCTCATGGCCTGCCTTGTAAAGCGCTTAAAGCCCGGATAAAAATCAGGGTTGCTGAAATCCCCACTGGATAGCGCTCTAAGTAATTCAGCGGTGTAGCAAAACCCCTTCTCAGAATGGCCAATATGTTCATCAGTGGGAACCAGACCATGCTCTGGCTCAAACCGATACAAAACCCCATCAATAAGAGGAACACCATTAGCCACATCCCAATCCAGGGAGGGGGCATAGCCACAGAGCTTCAACAATTCCAACTCAAACTGCCTCAGTAAAGGCTCAAGAGGTGCAGACCTGTTCAAATAGAAGAGTGTATTCTGATACAGATCTGTCAGACCGTCCACGTGCTGACCCGGAATCATCGACCTCATCAATAACTCGTTAATATAAAACCCACAGTAAAGCCGCTCACCAGAGAGAAATTCGTGACGATCAGGCTCCAGATCAATGAGTGTTTTCAGTTCACCACGCCCCTTCCACCTAACCATCAATTGATGAAAGGGCTGCAGTAACGACGAGTATCGAGAACGGGACTGGCGAACACCTCTGACAACCATGGCAATACGACCATGCCCCTCAACGAGAAATTCAGCAATAACTGAGCGCTCTTTATAAGAGCGCCGATGAAGTAACCAGGCTTTATGAAAATCACTGGTTGTGGTCATATCCCAGACTTTTCAGAGCTCGCTCATCATCAGACCAGCCAGCTTTAACTTTAACCCAGAGGCTCAACATCACTTTAGAGTCAAACATTAGTTCCATATCCTTACGGGCATCCTGTCCTATTTGCTTGAGACGACTGCCTTTATCACCGATGACAATAGCCTTCTGCCCTGCACGCTCTACAAGGATTAATGCACTGATCGTCAGTAATGGACCTTTTGGGCGCACCTCATGTTTAAACTCTTCAATTTCAACAGTGACTTCATAAGGCAACTCATCACCTAACTGGCGCATCACCTTCTCACGCACCAGTTCAGCAGCCAGAAATCTTGAACTTCTGTCCGTCAGCTGATCTTCAGGGAAGTGGTGAACACCTTCTGGCACAAGCCTGGTAATCATCTCTTCCAGCTGCTTCAGATTATGCCCATTCTGAGCAGAAATGGGCACCACGGCATGAAAGTCCATTTTTCCTGACAACGATTCAAGGTGAGGCATTAACTTCGTTTTGTCACTAATCTTGTCAACTTTGTTGACAGCAAGAATAACCGGACAACGAGCACCCTGAACTTTCTCCAGAACCATCTGGTCCTCTTCATTCCAGGTAAGCCGGTCAACCACAAATACAATGGCATCAATGCCCGCCAAAGCACTGCTGGCTGCCTTATTCATATAGCGATTAATGGCTTTTTTCTGGACCTTGTGCATTCCCGGCGTATCAACATACACAGTTTGAATGCCCTGCTCTGTCTTTATACCAAGCACCTGATGGCGAGTTGTCTGGGGACGGCGAGAGGTAATTGAAAGTTTCTGCCCAAGAAGATGATTCAACAGTGTTGATTTACCAACATTAGGCCTGCCAACAATGGCAACATAACCACATCGGCTGACTTCTGAAACGGAGTCGACCGAACTGAACTCATGAGCAGTGGGCTCTTCGTGATTTACATCAGATGTCATCTGTTTATCTGCTCTCTAATACTCTTAATGCTCAACGCCAAGCAATTTCAATGCGTTACGAGCCGCCTGCTGTTCAGCACCACGCCGACTCGGCCCTTCCCCCTTTGATGGTTCATCCAGACAGTCAAGCACACACACCACCGAAAAATGCTGGTCGTGAGCCTCACCCTGAATATCCGTTACCTGATAATTCGGTAATGAGTACTGCCTGGCCTGAAGATATTCCTGCAGCCGGGTTTTGGGATCTTTATTTTGCTCATCCGTTGTCGTCAACTTTTCAAGGCGACTGTTGAACCAGCTGCGAATACGCTCGTGACAAACAGCCATTCCGGCATCAAGATAAATCGCTCCAATGATTGCCTCAATAGCATCAGCGAGAATAGACTCCCGCCTGAAGCCACCACTTTTCAATTCACCCGAGCCCAGTCGAAGAAAATCACCAAGCTCAAATTCACGTCCAAGCTCTGCCAGCGTTGCACCTCGAACCATTCGAGCACGTAAACGACTTAACTGACCTTCCTTTGCATCGGGAAAACGCTCATAAAGCGCTTCGGCAATGACAAAATTGACAATTGAGTCACCCAGAAATTCCAGGCGCTCATTATTACGACTGCCAAAACTGCGATGTGTTAACGCCAGTTCCAACAGGCTCTGATCTGAAAATTCATGCCCTAACTTTCTCTGCAAGCGGGCAAGTTCAAGCATTTTCACTGAGATCCGGCTTTCCAGTTATGTTCAAACGTTAATACCAGATCAACGTTATAGAAAAAATTAATACGGCGTTCATAGCCAATGTTTATAGCGACCACACCATTTTCACGGGCCACTTTGACTTCACTGCGGTCCAGCTTGACCATATTCAACTGCAACCCTTTATCAATCCAGGTTCTAACCTGAGTTACCGAGGCCGTTGAAGAGCCAGGACGATCCGTTAATGATGCCACAACTTTATTAACTGCATGATCATCCATATAGAAAGGTAGGACTTTAAATGCAAAAGACAACAGGAGCCCACCAATTAACAGATAAAACAGCCAGCTCAAGGCACTACTTCCCTGCTGCCTGTTTCTCATTCCACTCATGTGATTCTCTCCACAGGCACCTTCTGAAGCCTACTGAATAGCACCATTATTCTTAAATCCGGGCAACTGGGTCCAGCTAGGCCAATGCATCCAGATATAAACAGCTTTTCCGACTATATTCTCTTCCGGCACAAATCCCCAATAGCGGCTGTCATTACTTCTATCACGGTTGTCACCCATCACAAAGTACATACCTTCTGGCACAACCCACTCACCCTCAGCCCTGAAATCGTTACTGGTTAATTCTTTTCGAATCTGATACTGCTTGTCTTCACTACCTTCATTATAAAGACGGTAGATGGATCGATCATCACTCAGCTGAGCCACAAACGCTTCAGGCACTGCCTCACCATTCACTGTCAGACGTTTACCCGTATAACGGACCACATCACCAGGTAAGCCGATAACCCGCTTGATAAAGTTAATACTTTCTTTTCCGGGCTGTTTAAATACCATCACATCACCACGATCGGGCTCACCAACAGGAACAACTTTTGTTCCTGTCACGGGCAAACGCAAACCATAGCTGTATTTATTAACCAGAATAAAATCCCCAACTTCCAAAGTCGGAATCATTGAGCCAGACGGGATTTGAAAAGGCTCAAACAAAAATGATCGAATCACCAGAACAAACAGCAAAACAGGAAATATTGACTTAGAGGTCTCTACAATCGCAGGTTCTTTAGCGAGCTTTTCTACTGTATCGCTATCCCCTCCCTGAGCGCTGAGATTCGCCATAGCTACTTTTCGCTTTGGCAACAGAAAAAGTCGGTCAATCAGTGCAATGATACCCGTGATGAAAACCGAGAGTACCAATAGCAGTGGAAAGTTAAAATCCATGGCTGTTCTTCTCTAAACCCGTTTTATCAGACCTGTACAAATCGGTAAGCCTGCGTTAAAAGTGTCCAAATACAGTAATTCCCCAGCACACAATAAGCCGGCAATCCGGCTCATCGCATCAACCTGGCACATTGCAGGTTATATATAATCAAAGGACTATTATTTGTCGACCTTTAGAACGGCTAGGAAAGCCTCCTGTGGAATTTCCACACGCCCTACCTGCTTCATCCGCTTCTTACCTGCCTTCTGTTTTTCCAGCAGCTTACGCTTACGACTAACGTCACCACCATAACACTTAGCCGTTACGTTTTTTCTAAGTGCCTTAACCGTAGTTCGAGCAATAATCTGACCACCAATAGCAGCCTGAATAGCGACATCAAACATCTGACGGTGAATAATTTCTTTCATTTTCTCAGTCAGAACCCTACCCCTGGCAACGGAATGATCCTTATGAACAATCAGTGCAAGAGCATCAACTTTTTCACCATTGATCAGAATATCTACCCGAACCATTTTAGCGGCTTCAAAGCGATCAAAAGAATAATCCAGTGATGCAAACCCCCGACTCACTGATTTCAGACGATCAAAGAAATCAAGAACCACTTCATTCATCGGAATATCATAGGTCAGTGATACCTGCCCCCCGGTGAACTGCATATCTTTCTGTACCCCCCTTTTCTCAACGCAGAGGGAGATGACATTACCCAGATATTCCTGTGGCACCAGAATATTCGCTCTGGAAATCGGCTCTCGAATTTCATCAATTCCAGCAGGGTCTGGCAGGCGAGATGGATTATCAACCTCAATAACACTGCCATTTTTCATATGACACTCATAGATTACCGTTGGTGCTGTGGTAATCAGGTCCAGGTCATACTCTCGCTCCAGACGCTCTTGAATGATCTCCATATGAAGCATACCGAGGAAGCCACAACGGAAACCAAATCCTAGGGCATCACTACTCTCTGGCTCATAGAACAGTGAAGCATCATTGAGACTTAACTTTTCAAGAGCATCACGAAAGTCCTCAAAATCATCAGCACTGACAGGGAACAACCCAGCATAAACCTGTGGTTTAACATGTTTAAATCCTGGCAACGCCGCAACATCCTGAGTTTTCAGGTGCGTCAACGTATCACCCACAGGGGCGCCATTTATGTCCTTAATACCAGCAACCACATAGCCAACTTCACCTGCTTTGAGCCCCCCTGTAGGTGATCGTTTTGGCGTAAAAATACCGACATTATCAACCACATGAGATTGCCTGGTCGACTTGACAATAATCTTCTCCCCCTTTCGTAACGTGCCATTTTTAACACGTACTAGAGAAACCACACCCAGGTAGTTATCAAACCAGGAATCAATAATCAGTGCTTGCAGAGGTCCATTGATATCACCTTCAGGTGCAGGAATACTAGATACAAGTCGCTCAAGAACATCTTCAATTCCCAACCCACTTTTGGCTGAGCAGCGCACCGCATCAGTAGCATCAATGCCTATAATTTCTTCAATTTCCTGAGAGACACGATCAGGCTCGGCCTGAGGCAGATCCATTTTATTCAGAACCGGCATAACCTCAAGCCCCTGCTCTATCGCTGTATAACAGTTAGCGACAGATTGAGCCTCAACACCCTGAGCTGCATCCACCACCAGCAGCGCCCCTTCACAGGCTGCCAGAGATCTTGACACTTCATAGGAAAAGTCAACGTGCCCGGGTGTATCAATGAAGTTCAGCTGATAGGTATTACCATCTTTAGCCTGGTAATCCAGCGTTACGCTCTGAGCCTTGATCGTGATTCCACGCTCGCGCTCAAGCTCCATGGAATCAAGCACCTGAGCCTGCATTTCACGATCACTGAGCCCACCGCAGGTTTGGATAAAACGGTCAGCCAGAGTCGATTTGCCATGGTCAATATGGGCAATGATTGAAAAGTTCCTGATAAGGCTTAGGTCGCTCACGATAGCATCACTACAAAAAAGTTGTCCCCGCACTGGCGGGGACTATGTTGGCCTGCAGATCAAACTGATGCTCTCTAACGCAGATAAAGCAAAGGCTATTGTCACTAGATCTGTGAAGACAGCCTCGATAGCGATTTAAAAGTATCTGATCTGCTATAAATGATTCCGTACTATTCTATAACATGTCAGCAAAGTACTCCATGATCATATACTGTGCTGATAAAAAATGGTTATTCCTATAAACGGAAAGTAATATAACCTGGGTTACCACCACGAATAACCCTCATTGAGATTGAGCGATTTTTGGGCAACTGGGAAACGACTTTTTTGAACTCTGATACAGTGGTAACGCTACGATTGTTTAAGTCAGTGATCACATCCCCCTGTCTTAAACCGATGGAACGACCCGCACCTCTGTTGACACCAATCACCACCAGCCCCTGAACATCGTCCTCCAGACGCAGCTTACTTCGATAATTCTCATCCAGCTCAGCAACCGTAACACCTAACGGATTCTTATCAGAAACTGGCTTATCTCCATTTTTTTCTGGGGCGCTACTATTCTCATCAGGTAGCTGCCCTACTTCAACATCTACCACTTTACGCTTACCGTTGCGGATAAACTCAAGCTTTGCTTTTTCACCAGGCTTGATGACACCAACCGACATTGGCAGTATCCCGGAGTTACTGATAGCTCTGTGGTTAAACCGAACTATGATGTCACCAGGATGCAGTTTGGCTCTATCAGCAGGCCCACCAGGAACAACCTGACTAACCAAAGCCCCCATCGGCCTTTCCAAACCAAATGACTCTGCAAGATCACGATCCACATCCTGAATAGCAACACCCAACCAACCGCGGGTCACATACCCTTTGTCTTTCAGCTGATCGACCGCCCACATTACATGATCAACAGGAATGGCGAATGAGAGCCCCATGAAGCCACCGGAACGGGTAAAAATTTGAGAGTTAATTCCAATCACCTCGCCTTCCATATTGAAGAGAGGCCCACCTGAGTTACCCGGATTAATAGGAACATCGGTTTGTATAAATGGTACATAAGAGTCGCTTGGCAGACTTCTATTTAGCGCACTGACAATACCCTTAGTAATTGAGTACTCAAAGTTGAAAGGAGATCCGATAGCAGCCACCCACTCCCCGGGCTTAATACCTTCGGAATCGCCAATCTTTACAACTGGCAAACTACGATCACTTTCAATTTTCAAAAGAGCAAGATCAGAGCGCTTGTCAGCACCAATCAGTTCAGCAGGACGCTCACTTCTATCGCTAAGCCTGACAATAATCTGATCGGCACCATCAACAACGTGATTATTAGTCAGAATATATCCGTCAGAAGAAATAATAAACCCAGAACCAAGAGACAAGGGTTGAGAATTACCTGAAGCCCCCTCATCAGGCAGCGGGATACCAAAATAACGCCGAAATATTTCGGGAAGCTCTTCACCGCCAGGACCATAAATCTGCTGCCTTGCTTTAGCCTTGGCTAACGTACTAATATTCACCACAGCAGGAGAAGCCTGCTCAAACAAACCTGTAAAATTGGGTAATCCGGAAGCATCAGCTGAAGTATTTGACAACGATGCACAAAGCAGAATGACAGACAATCCAAAATTACATAATGACTTTTTGAAGAGAAAAAATACTCTACTCATTAATATGATTTCCCCATAACTCTAATCTTAAAAATACTCACTGTAGACCTAATATTCCAGCAGTATTAGTTGCATTTAAGTAACATGGGCAGCCAACATAGTTTTGAGCTGACTGGACATGCTCCTCTAACTATTATCAGAAAGGACGACAAAAACTGTCAGCCATGCCTGAAAGCAAAATGTTCGCCAACTCCACTATCAGAGAAAGCCCCCCCTTCAGGTGACAACACCTTTACTACCTCAACACGACATAAATCAGCAGACCTTTTGCCCCCTGCAATTCGCACGACCAAAAAGCCACACAAAAGACTGAACCCTGATGTGAGCACCAACCAAAAATCACTCAAACCCGCCAGTGAAGACAACCAGAGCCCAACCATAGAGAGAATAAGGGGAAAAAGGTAAATTAAAAAAGAAGCCTTCAGAAGCGAGCCTTCCGGAATGCCAACAACAACTTGATCACCTTCCTTTAATACCCAGCGACTGCTTGCTTTGATATAGGAAAAATAAGCATCAGATTTATATTTTTCAGAAAGATGTTGCCCACAGCCTTGTCGAGCATTACAACTGGAGCAACTGGATCGTCTGGTCGTTTCTACCCAGACATACTCACCTTCAACTGTAACAACTCGCCCCTGTTCTTCTACCATATTCCTGAAAACCTGACACACACTGGTAGTGAAATAATAAAAGAAACCACAGCCATCAAGTCCAGCAAACTTACCTGATCATTACATCAAGGTTTTATCTTCAACGGACGAACGGATACTGCTACTCGCTCAGCAGCCCCAAGAGGAATATCACCAACAACCGTTACATGAAAATATTGGTTTCCTTCTCTATATATCTTGGATACCGCAGAAAGCGCACCGATTTTTTCAGAAGCCTGACTCAGAACCCGGGTATCATCCTGTTCAACAAAAACTGAAAAGCTGGCAATGCCATCAGAGAAGACCAATGCATCAACGTTGTGCTGACTCACAGGTGATGGGCGAACACTTCTATTTTCTAAAAGAAAGCCATCAGGCAACCAACCCGTTTCCCACTGCAGTGGATCAGATGGTCTGTCAGGTTGACTTTTTACGGTGATAGTTTCATCTACAACTGGAGGCTTTCGTATAAGAAGATCCTTAGTCTCATCAGATAGGGACCCAACATTTAAGGAAGTAAATTGAAGACGTTCAATAATCTTCCCCTGATCGTCAACCATCACCGATTTGAGCAATAACGATGATTCTCGATCAAGCCATAGTTGATAACCATAGCGAAAGCGATCTTTGGGGAGAACCAACAACAGAAGAGCCTCACGCCCTGCCACCCGATCAATACCAACAATTTTCAAGTCATAATACTTTTCAGATATCCCACCTTGAAGCTTGTTAATAACAGGCATCAGAGAACCATGCTGAAACCGGGTCACTCCTTCGTTATAGCTTGAAAAAAACAATTCGTGTCCATCACGAACCACTTCTCTGGGAGCGCCATCAAGATAAATAATCCGTTCTTTTTCAGAATGATCATTATCACCAGCTTGATGAATGATACTGAGAGTTTCCAGTTGAGCCCCCTGCTGATAGACGAACTCACCCTGAAAACTGAGTTTTTTGGAGGAATCCACCATCTTTTCAAGAAGATTGCTGGAATCTGGAACTGTATCAGCATTAAGAAAACTACTGATAAAAATAACTAGCACCAGCAACTTGCCGGAAATCCATTGCGTTTGTTTCATAGACTTATTGGCTGTCAAAACTCGTCAATCTGGCAAATGACAAAATACTCTGCCCATTACCCATAGCTGATAGCTCTGCATGCTGAAGGGCATAGGCGTGAAAACGTTCTCTGGTAGCCCGGTCAGCAAGACTTTGCGCATAGGCGAGCTGCTCAGGAGTAATACTGTCATGAAGCTTTGAGTTATAACCAGCACGAATACCCGATGCACCATAATCATTCTGGCCTGTATGGGCCAACTGGACTGGCTGAGTCAGGGTTGCAGGCTCATTAACTGCCATCAACTGGACATCAGCAGGAGGATTACTGTTTCGCACTCCCACAATGATAGCTACTGCAACAGATGCAGCGATGGCAACCTTACCCAATGAGACCCAAAGCCCTTTAATAAGATTACTCGATTTCGGAACACCATCAGAATCATTTACAGAAGAACGAGATGAATCGGAAAGTTTTTGATTAAAGCTAGAATCTATATCATCCTGCTCAATCGCAGCCATGACACTGCTGGTAATATCAACACCGGCAAACTGATTAACCTCACCTCGTATCGCATCACCAATAAGCTGGTAACGCCCCGCCAACGAGCGAAGTTCGTCGTCTTTACTAATACCATCAAGTACTCTGCGCAACTCAAGATCATTCGAATGTCCGTCCAGAGAAACCGACAGGGACTCTTTCAGCCGTTCTCTGGCACTGATTTGAGGATCTTTTTCACTCATAGACAAACCCCTGATATCCACGCAGACCTTGCTGTTGCCATGCGTTAGTCAAACCTGTTAACCACCCTGCCCCAATAACGGCCTGATTTCACGATCAATAGCCTCTCTTGCCCTGAAAATCCTAGACCGGACAGTTCCAACCGGACAATCCATAACATCAGCTATTTCTTCATAACTCAATCCATCAAACTCTCTCAACATTACAGCAGTTCGGAGCTCATCAGGTAAACGCTGGATAACATCATGAATAACCTGCTCAATCTCATCACAGTAAAGGTTACGTTCCGGTGTATCAACGACTCTCAATGTCGTCGCAGTTTCCAGGAAATCTGCATCATGGACATCAATATCAGACTCCGGCAGCCTACGGCCTTTCGATACCAAGTGATTCTTGGCCGTGTTGACAGCAATACGATACAACCACGTATAAAATGAACTGTCCCCGCGAAACTTATCCAGCGCACGATATGCTTTTATAAAAGCTTCTTGCGTTACATCCTGAACTTCCTGAAAGTCACTGACATAACCCCCAACCAGTCCAAGAATACGGTGCTGATATTTGATAACCAGCACATCATAAGCTTTTTTATCACCCTGTTTAACACGATCAACCAGCTGTTGATCAGAGTCTGGACTATCAACCATTCAGGCATCTCCACCCGCACATGGCAGGAGCACCGAAAATGGCACCATAGTGCAATATAGGGTTAGACTCAACCGCAAGTATATAGACCATCAAAATGAAGAAAAGTTCCTGATATTTTCAATTTTTTACTATAAAAGGTATTTGTCCACCACACTCAGTTTTTCTGAGTTCTGTAATTATATTGAAAAACCGTCCAGTTATCTTTAGCGTTGCATAGCGCTATAGTACAGCCAAAACATTCTATATAATGACCCGAACCATTACGCGCTACTGTATTATTGGCCGGGCTAACCAAAACAGAAAGGTCAATTGCTTTAAGTTCAAGGCTTGTTGATTTAGATCAACCGCATTCTTAAACGTCGACCTGAAAAATAGCCACTTTAGCCTGACATATACATAAGCAACTGTAAAAAAACTTACTTACAGCTGCAGATGGCCACGTTGCTCACTGAAGAGAGCTTATAGTGTCTCGTACCGGACAGTTACAGTTCCACAGGCTAGCACATTAATCCACACTGTATTCATTTTCTTATGGATTATATGAAGGATAAATTACGTCAGATTAATCTGATGACAGGGGACTCCTATGCAACAGCCCTTTAATTACGATGTAATCATCATTGGCTCAGGGGCCGCCGGCCTTACTACAGCACTTCAATTGCCCAGTACTGCCCGCATTGCCATTTTCAGCAAAGACTCATTGAGTGCCGGATCAACCTACTGGGCACAAGGTGGGATAGCTGCAGTGCTGGATCAGACCGGGGACAATATCGATCAGCACATTCAGGATACACTGGTTGCAGGAGCAGGGCTCTGTAATGAGCATGCCGTTCGGCACATTGTTGAGAATGGCAGGGACAGCATCGAATGGCTGATCAATCAGGGCGTTCCATTCACACCGGATAATACAGTAGACAGACCTTTTGATTTCCACCTTACGAGGGAAGGCGGACACAGCGCCCGCCGGATAATTCACGCTGCAGATGCCACCGGTAGAGCTATTTCAGACACGCTATTGGAGAAGGCAAAATCAAAAACAAATATCAACGTGTTTGACCATCATCTGGCGATCGACCTTATTAACACCAGCAAACTGGGCAACTTTTCTAGTAGCATCACTGATAACAATGAGCATCGTTGTGTTGGCGCTTACATCCTTGACCTGAAGACTGACCAGATTAAGGTATTCAGAAGCCGATGTACCGTGCTTGCCTCTGGTGGAGCCAGCAAAGCCTACCTTTATACCAGCAACACCGATGGTGCGTCTGGTGATGCTATTGCAATGGCATGGCGAGCGGGCTGCCGGGTTGCTAATATGGAGTTTAATCAGTTCCATCCAACCTGTCTCTATCACCCCAATGCCAAATCATTCCTCATTTCTGAAGCAGTAAGGGGAGAGGGCGGCCAGCTAAAACGTCCTGATGGCTCCAGATTCATGAAAGAGTATGACCATCGGGAAGAACTGGCACCCAGAGATATTGTTGCCCGGGCAATTGACCATGAGATGAAGCGACTGGGGTCAGACTGCCTTTACCTGGATATCAGTCATAAGCCTGCCGAATTCATTCGCTCACACTTTCCGACGATTTATGAGCGATGCCTGAGCTACGATATCGATATCACCAGGGATCCCATCCCCATCGTTCCAGCGGCACACTACACTTGTGGGGGAATCTTTGTTGATAAATATGGCCAAACAGACTCAAAAGGACTTTTTGCAGTTGGAGAATGCAGCTTTACAGGGCTGCATGGTGCTAATAGACTTGCCAGCAATTCGTTACTTGAGTGCTTTGTATCAGCAAAAAGCTGTGCTCAAATTATTAGCGAAACTATTCACCAATACTTGGAACCACCTGCACTACCCGATTGGGATGAAAGCCAGGTAACTGATTCCGATGAAAATGTCGTCATCTCTCACAACTGGGATGAGCTACGTCGTTTTATGTGGGATTATGTTGGGATTGTTCGAACAACAAAACGCCTGCAAAGGGCCATGAATCGTGTTGAGCTGCTGCAATCCGAAATCAATGAGTTTTACAGTAACTTCAAAATCAGTAATGACCTCATTGAGCTTCGAAACCTTGCCCAGGTATCCGAGTTAATTATCCGGTGTGCCATGTCAAGGAAAGAGTCTCGCGGTTTGCATTACACACTGGATTACCCCAATCCGGTAAATCACCCGGAAGACACTATTCTGATTCCCGAAAGCTATGAGCCCCTCCAACAAACAGAGTGGAAGACTCAAGAATCAGTCTTAGCCTGAAAGCATGCAATTCATCAGGATCAGCACTGTCTGGAAACAGGATTAGATATGAAGGATGGTGCTTATCCTCAACTCTCAATTTAAAACAGATCAACGCGGAAGTTACGACAACCTCACCTTCAGGCCATGCGCGAAACCACCTACCATCAAGAAGGACTCTCCATTGTTCATCAAATAATCGAATACTGCGAATACTCGAACAATGTTTGTGAGTAATGAATCGGAGGCAGTATCGATAACAATGAGAAACCAGAACAACAGCCAGAGCAAACTTGGCTATCAGCCAGAGTGAGGATAGCCACAATGCCAAGAAGGCTGCAAAGTGGCTGACAGCAATTAAAGTAAAATAGTAACGAGAACGCCTTAAGTTAATCTCAAAAAGACTCGCCCTTGTACCGCCCACGCTCTAATACCATATCAATCATGCGACTCAGTTCCTGGTCTTCAGGCCTTGCTCCGCTCATAAACCAACTGAAGAGATCCGGATCTTCACACTCCAACAGGCGAACATAAGTTTGCTGATCAGTATCACTCAAGCCAGCCAACGCTTCTCTGGTAAAAGGCTCCAAAAGAACATCCAGTTCAAGCATCCCACGACGACTGCGCCACTGAAGGCATTTTAATTCATTTTCGCCCAGCATTTCAGAATAACCCCAATTATGGATTTTGCTAGTCATTATACCTTTAAATTTGAAGCAATAATCCTCTATTATGCCATCGCTTATTTAATATTTTCCCCATTAGGGCAAACACAATGACAGCACGGCAATCCATCTTTACTTCATGTTTGCCGGGCATCAATGTCCCGCCTTATCAAATTGCGGCAACCAGATAACAAGGTAATCAGATGGCCACTGACTGGAAGACCTACTTAATAACTCAGGGTGCTGTTTATGAAAAAGAGCAGTTGAAAGGCTTTTCCAAAACACCACCAAAGCTCAGCACCAACACAGTCTCTGTATTATCCAGCCAAAACCTGATCAGTGTCGATGGAACGGATCGTCAAAAGTTCTTACAGGGACAGATTTCCACTCATATGATGCAGCTTGGCGCTCTTCATCAGAGCACCGGTGTTGCGTGCTCCCCTAAAGGGCGAATGTACACAAACTTCATAATTATGAATAATGGCGAGCGCTATCTGCTGGCTATGAATTCAGGGCTAACGGAAACCACGATAGATACACTGAAAAAATACGCTGTTTTTTTTAAGGTTGATCTTACCCCCCAGCCAGATTACGTCATTCTTGGCCTGTCTGGTGAGAATATTGATACGATTTTAGCCAAGATTTTTCCTGACTCACCACTGCCAAAACAGAATGAAGTGATCGAAGTCCCCGGCAGTGGCTACCTTATAAAAGTCCCCGGTATCCGAGCTCGATATGAGCTATGGCTTCACCAGAACGACCTTCCACAGTGGTGGACTGAACTTACAAAAGAACTGACACCTGCAAATGAAGATTTTTGGCAATTACTGAATATTGAGTCGGTAATTCCAGAGCTTCGCAAGGAAACTATCGACAAATACATACCCCAGCATCTGAACCAGCCCTCCCTGGGAGGTGTCAGTTTCAGAAAGGGGTGCTATACCGGGCAGGAAATTGTTACCAGAATGCAAAACCTGGGACAACAGAAAAGCCGGTGCTATTGGCTGAGCCTTGAAAGCCCTCTCGAAAACCTTGTAGAACCACCCGATATCAATACTCGCCTATACAACGGTGATGGCAAACCTGTCGGTGAAATCATACAGAGCGCCAGCAATTTCGAATCCAACAAGATTGAATTACTGGCGGTTATCCGGATTGATGCTGCTGAAGCCAACGATGTATATCTTACACCGGAAAAAAGTCATCAGTTGAGGGTTCATGATCTGCCTTATGCAATAGATCCCAAAGCTGAACTTCAAAGGTAGGAAGCATCAACCCAACCAGGCCACCCAGGGAGCCAGTCACTGGCTCCGCATTAGAAACATAGTTTTCAACTAAAGCTCTGCTTGATACTTCCCAGTATTCCATTAGCCTCATCAAAGTCATAACTGATAACAGCATCCTGAAAGGACTTTAGCTGTTTCTGATCAATCTGATCTTTTAGCCCCTGAATAAGCGTAGGCAGCAGAGACACAACATCGACATCCCCTTCGCTCAACTTTTGTTCCATCTCATAGAGAAGGTCATTCAGTTCACCCACTTCAATAGCCCCCTCTCCTGCAGGTTCCAGGTCTTCTTTCACCGGTGGCAACTGTTCGAGCCCTTCCATCACCTGTTCAAAAGCCAGCACAAAAGCGTCCATCAAAGCACTGCCCGGCATCTCATACTGCCTTCGTAGACTAGTCTCAAGCTGCGAAGCCAGTTCATGCAACCTTTTTGCTCCCAAATTACCGGCAACGCCTTTTAATGCATGGATCAACTGACAAGCTTCATGCCAATCACCGGTTTCCAGAAGTGCCTGTAATTGAATCAGGTCTTCCTTCTGACCTTTGTAGAAGTCAGCCAGAAGTTTCTCATAGAGTGGCTGATTCCCCTGAAGCCTACTCAAACCTTCGTCCACATCAATTCCTGGTAATCCCAAGCAGGAACCACGCTCCATACTCTGCGCTAGAGCCACTGAGTAAAGTAGGTCGGTTTCTCCCACCTGCAACCAGTGACGAACCATCTGCTTAAGCGCATCAGGACTTAACGGTTTGGAAATATGATCATTCATTCCAGCCTGCAGACAACGCTCGCGATCCCCTGTCATTGCATGGGCTGTCATGGCGATGATAACCAGTTTATCTTTGGCAAGCTTCCTCCTGATCATACGGGTTGCCTGATAACCATCCATCTCAGGCATCTGAATGTCCATAAACACCAGATCAAAATCTTCCTTTTTTATCCGCTCAACGGCTTCGGCCCCATTAGTGACCATCACTACATCAAGCCCCATACCTTCAAGCAGCTCACGGGCAACCTGACGGTTAATTTCATTGTCTTCAGCCAACAGTATCCGCCCTTTGGGCATAATCTCGCAGAATCGAGCCTCTTCGATAACATCAGTTTTCTGAGTACTCCTGCACTTCAGCATCCGCAGAATGGTTTCTATCAATACGGAACGGTTAACCGGCTTGATAAGAAAGGCATCTACTTCACCAGAAGCTCTTGCCATCACCTCTTCCCTTCCATAGGCAGATACCATGATCAGTTTGGGCTCTACAGCAAGATTGAGCTTATGAATAAGCTTAGCCAATTCAATGCCATCAATATCAGGCATCCTCCAGTCGAGAAGAACGAGCGAGATAGACTCCTGTTCACTGGCATTCTTTTGTTTAAGCAAGGTCAGAGCTTCATCTCCGTGCCCCATTTCCCAGGTTTCACACCCAGACATTTTCAAGTGACTGATCAAAAGAGCCCTGGCTTCCGGATTATCATCCACTACAAGCACACGCACACCTTGAAGCGACTGCACTAAAACCTGAGCCTGATGAGCTATACCCAGCTCAGCCACGAAGCGAAAAGTACTTCCCTTACCGGGTTCAGAATCTACAGACATGTCTCCGTTCATCATCTGCACAAGATTCTTACAGATTGCCAGCCCCAATCCCGTACCACCAAACTTTCGGGTTGTTGAACCATCGACCTGAGAAAATGATTGAAAAAGCTTGCTTTGCTGCTGTTTACTAATGCCTATGCCAGTATCGGTTACAGAGAACTCAAGCCTGACAACATCCTGCCGACTGGAGAGCACCTGGACAGAGACATTGACTTCGCCTTCACTGGTAAATTTAAGGGCATTGTGGGTAAGGTTAATGAGTATCTGCCCAAGCCTGAGAGGATCTCCTTTCAACTGTTGCGGAACATCAGAGTGAATGTCATAAGTCAGGGTGAGCCCTTTTTCCCTGGCCTTAATACTGCTGAGGTTATAGACATTTTCAAAAACACCACCAAGGTCAAACTCGATATTTTCCATATTGAGTTTGCCAGCCTCAATTCTTGAGAAGTCAAGAATATCATTAATAATGCCCAGAAGATCATGTGCAGATATCTGGATTTTACTAATGTAATCTCTCTGCTGGTGAGAAAGTTTCGTCTCCTGAACCAGATGACTCAAGCCAATGATCGCATTCATCGGGGTTCGAATCTCATGGCTCATATTTGCCAGGAAATTGCTTTTGGCCTGATTCGCCTGATCCGCGACCTCTTTAGCCTTATGCAAGGCTTCTTCAGCCTGTTTACGGTCAGTGATGTTTCGACCAGAAGCAAATAGATACCCTTCTCCTTCATACTCCATGTAATTCGCAGTCACTTCGACTGGAAAAACAGTGCCATCGGAGGTCTTTCTGAGCGTTTCATAGGTCATCCCTTTTCTGAGAACCAACTGTTCCCAGAGTTTCTTCCAGGAATTTCGGGTTACGGCCGGGTTAATGTCCATAATGGACATCTTCATTAACTCTTCCTGTGAGAACCCCAGCGCTTTACAGGCAGACTCATTGACGTACTTATGATAGCCATCCCTTCGGAACCAGTGGATATGATCGCCCGCGTTATCAAGTGAAAAACGGGCCATGGAGAGTTCACGCTCTCTTTCTATCTGATGGGTTATATCGACCATCGTACCAATAACCCGCATTGGCTTTCCCTGTTCATCTCTGAACACCACTTTCCCTTTGCTGCGGACCGTGGCATAGCTACCATCTTTTCTACGGATACGATAAACGAACTGGAAAGAGTTATCAGAAGTGGCCAGTTGGTGCTCAAAAAACCGAATGGTTGAAATTTTATCCTCTGGATGAAATAACCGCCTCCAGGCACGAATAGTATGCAGGAGCTCTCCCGGCTGATAGCCCAGCATGGTCTGATAACGGGGGCTCAAATACATCCAGTCCCGCTGAACATCCCAGTCCCAAAGGCCATCAGAAGCAGCATCCATCGCCAACTGATAACGCTCTTCACTCACTCTTAAAGCATCTTCGGCATTTTGCCGGTCACGAGCAACCGCAACAAGCTCTCCCATTCGATGCAACAGGTCCATTTCATTGATGTAGACCTGATACTTTTCAGGAATATTGATCAGTCCAATACCGCCTACTACCCGGCCAAATAACATCATCGGGGCATACACTGCGATAGAAACACCCAGCCCATCAAGAATGGCCACCCCTTCATGATCACCCTTTTGCAATATTTCGTCACGTACCAGAATATTAACCTGATCCTTTTTTACCTCCCCATAAACGCGGGTGAAATCATGATCAAACAGGGGTTCAAATGCTACAGGATCAGGATTAGACCTTCGCGTCCAGTAATGTTCAATACGAGCCCTTGGCTCCCAGGTAAAAATACAGACAGCCTCAGCATTGAGATAATTTCCCAGCTGGCTCAGAAAATACTCGTTGGCTTCATGAACCGGTTGATCCATAAAGTGTCGGGAAATATCACTCAGAAGGCGATCAAGCTCCGAGCGAACCCGAAGCCCTTCCTCCGCCTTTTCACGGTCGGCAATCTCTATGGTCAAGCGACGATTCCAATAAACAATCAGAATCAATGTCACCAGAATCAGCACGAGACCAATGAACAGTTCTTTATTGGGTCGCCACATCCCTCCCTTAATTGAAAGCCAGCTACTTTCAAGAAGCTCACGATCTTCCGGCGTAATAGTATCAACCGCTTTTTCAAAAATAGAGGCCAGCTCAGGTGAGTTATTTCTCGATGCCATGCTGAACTCATAGTTAAAACCTGCTTCAGCAACGACCTGCAGGTTGGTAATTTTCATGCGCTCTATTTCGTAACTTGCTGAGGCAAGGTTAACGACCATAGCATCCAGCACACCACTGGCTACCTGGTTCAAACCAGTCGCAATATCCGGAATATTGACAAAATGTATTCCCGGATATTTCTGACGGAAAATTTCATAAGTGACATAGCCCGGAGTAAACCCGACCCTTTTCCCCTTCAAATGTGATGGAGACCGGATACTTTTATCAGAAACACGGGCAAGGACCACTGCCGGTACACTGACCAATGGTTTGGTAAAATTCAGGTATCGGCTGCGCTCTTCCGTTTTCTGCAACATCGCGACAGCATCAACGTCGTGCCGATAAGCCTGACTCAATCCATCCGTCCAAACACGATCCTGATGAAGTTGAAAGGTAATACCAAGTCGGTCTTCTAATAGCTTGAGATAATCTATCGCTATTCCCTGCCACTGCCCTCTACTATTAATGTAGGAAAAGGGAGGTTTATTATTGTCAACCAGCACACTGATCACCGGGTTCTCACCTAACCAGCGACGCTCGGACTCACTCAACTCAATGACTGATCCACTACGATGGAAGTAACGATCTCGAGTACTGACAATCCATCGATTTTCAATTTGTCGGTACTCATCCGGAGTGATCGCCCGAAACCCGTTATTTAATTCAGACAGTAAATCTGCAGAGTCATTCAGTAAAAAACCAGCGCCGACAGCCTCATTCAAGTTGAAGTACTCACTGGAACTCACCTCCCCCAACAAGCCATCACGATTTAACGCAGACTGAACAATTACAGGTTCACCGAGAAAAGCATCTATTTCTCCAGAAAATAGACCGCCAATCAGCTCAGACACGCTGCTATACCCAACAGGGTAAACATCAGGCAACCAGCGCCGAACAAACTCTTCCTGACTGGAAGAGGTAACCACCCCAAGTTTTTTCCCATTCAGTTCAGTACCAGGATCATCAAGTTTACTGGTGGAGCGAAAATAAATGCGTGTATTCAAGCCATAGTAAGGATTAGACAGCGCCATCCATTGGCTTCGCTCCATCGTTGGAGAAACTGCCGCAATAACATCAACTTTTCCATCTCTCAAAGCAGTCAGACTTTCCCCAATAGGCCCCACCCTGAATTTAACAGGCGTGCCTGTTTTTTCTGACCATAAATTCCAGATATCTACAAAGAGACCCGAAGGCTTACCAAGCGCATTGATAAAAGACAATGGCGCAAGACCAGCATCCAGAGCAACGACAAGGCTTTCCTGATTACAAGGGGTAAACTGGAACCAGTCTTCGATAAGTTCAGACTTTTCCTGTTCCGAGATTTTAGCCATCCCTTTTTCCAAAACACTCACCAGGCCGGCTGCCCCAGACGCTACCGCTGCTTTAATTTTAACCGGATGCAGTGGTGCCTGAACGACCTGATACTCATCTTCAACTCCAGAACTGGTCAGGTAGTAGAGTAAACTGGCATGCCCACCCAATACTGCGTCCACTTCTCGGTTGGTTGCAGCACCGACCATTGCAGAATATGAGGCAAAAGGAACAACGACAGCCTCTGCATTAAATGTCTTTAGGTGGGGTTGGCAGTTATGTCCTTTAACATACCCTATTCTGAGTTTCGCAAGCGCTTCCTGAAAACTATCAATCTGATGACTCTTTTCCACCAGTAGTACAGGAACAAACTCATAGATCAATACGCGTTCAAAGTCCCTGAGGACTCCGTCCTGATTCAATGTACCAGGAATATAAGCAAGTAAGTCGACTTGTGAGCGGTCTAGCTGATTTTTAATTTGGTCCGGTGAAGATGGTAAAAAATTTACTGGAGTATTGTTTTTTTCCGCCCACAGCTGCCACAAGTCATAAACCAAACCATCTGGTTTCCCTTGGTCATTGACAAACATCCAGGGTGCATCGTCGGTAAAATATGCAATCCTTACCGGTTTTTTAACCGTTTCTGCCAAAAGATCTGCACTGATTGAAACCATTAGCAGAAAGAGCAGGAAGCATAAAAGGGTTTGAAGTGTTGGTCGAAAGTAACGGCTCAGTGCGAAGGGCATAGTAATTCGAAGTAACTCAGGGAACCGGGAAGCGAGCCTATCTTACCCTGAAATATGACAATCACCTATTAAAGAGAGGGTAAATTCGGTTGTTTGCTAGAATTAATCAGGAGAACAACTATCAGGTAAACGCCATGGAAACCGAACAATTATCCATTAAACAGCTTGATGCCAGCAAAAAAGCCATTGCTCAAGCTAAATCATTGATGGATTTAATGAAAACCCTGAAAAAAAAATTACATCTCAGTGAAGGGTGCGGTCAGCGCTTCCTGCAAAAGACCAACCCTGATCTTGCGCTTTTACAAAAAGCTGAACAAGAGATCGCCGCTGTATACAGTGGCACACCACAACAAAATCCCAAGGGTACGTCCAAAAATAGAGCAGGGCTGCTGAATAACATCATCCGTCGAGGCCAGGCCTGACACTACAGCAACTCGGTTGACAGCCTGATGGATACCACCGACAGTAGCCTTATCTGTAGGTTACTGACGATATTTCCCTGTGCTGACCATATACCATTCAAACCATCTGGATGTTCTTAAAGACCTTCTGGTCGAGCTGTTACGCCAAAACCCACCGGGTAACCCATTGGAGGATGAGCAGATTCTGGTGCAAAGCCCGGGCATGGCACAATGGCTCAGGCTGGAACTGGCAAAAGGGCTTGGTATTGCAGCAGGCATCAATTTTCCTCTACCAGCCAGCTTTCTCTGGCAGATGTATACCCGTGTTTTGCCAGACGTACCGCGCCGTTCTGCCTTTAATAAAGAGTCAATGACCTGGAAACTGATGGACCTTCTGGACTCTCTGAAACAAGACCCGGACTTTTCAGCATTATTACAATATCTGACCAATGATCAGGACGACATTCGCAAATTCCAGCTATCCGGAAAAATTGCCGATATTTTCGACCAATATCTGGTTTACCGCCCAGACTGGATTCTTGACTGGGAACAGGAAAATGACACCCCATTAATCACATCAGACCAACCCTGGCAGCCAAAATTATGGCGGGCATTGGTAGCAAGAACAGCTCAACTTGATCAATCGCCCTGGCACCGTGCCAATATGCATCACCGATTTTTACAGTCAATGATCAACAACAACGATCACACACAGCTGCCCAAGCGGCTGTTTGTATTTGGTATTTCTGCCCTGCCACCCCACTTTGTCGAATCACTTGAGGCAATATCGTATAACTGCGATGTTCACTTCATGGTTGCCAACCCCTGCCAGCATTATTGGGGAGATGAGCGCGATCCCAAGTATCTGCGAAAGCTGGCAACCCGCAAGTTGCTCGATCGACAAAAGAAGAGCCATTCTGATGATGCTGCAGCTGGTAAAAGCTGGTTCAGCAAGGAAGGTCTTTCCGTGGACTCTCTTGGCGCTTTTGGCAACCTGGACTCGATTGGCAACCCCCTTCTGGGCTCAATGGGCAAACTTGGACGGGACTACTTTCACCAGCTACACGACCTGAATGCTTTTGATATCGATGTATTTGTCAGTGATCACAAGGACACCATTCTAGGCAACCTGCAAAAAGATATTTTCGAACTTCACGACAGAACCGCGCAGGGCGGGCAAACTCAGCGGGAGAGTGACCACTCTCTGCAATTCCACAGCTGTCACAGCCCACTGAGAGAAGTCGAGGTATTGTATGACCATTTACTCCAAATGTTTGAGAAAAACCCTGAGCTGACGCCTAAAGATATTGTTATTATGCTACCGGATATCGATAGCTATACGCCCTGGATTCAAGCCGTATTTGGCAGCATCGACGATCATCGTCGTATCCCATACGCCATATCTGATATCAGTGCAAAAAGCGAACACCCTATTCTGTCAGCATTCCTGAAACTTCTGGAACTGGACAAGAGCCGCTGCACCGCACCGGAACTCATGGAATTGCTGGAAGTACCCGCCATTCAATCCCGCTTCAAACTCACCACCAGCGATCTGGACATTCTCAGACAGTGGACCCATGAATCTGGTATACGCTGGGGTATAACACCGGCTCATCAGAGCCGGTTTGATCTGCCAGAATTGCAGGCAAACTCATGGCTGTTTGGCATCAAAAGGATGCTACTCGGCTACGCAATGCCAGAAAACACTGGAGTCTACAGCAATATTTTACCGTTGGATTCTGTTCAGGGAATGAATGCGGTTCTTGCAGGCTATCTGGCCAGCTTTATTGATAGCGCTGAACAGTTGCTTAGTGAATTGGATGAAAATAGAACCATTGAGGCGTGGATTCAGTTTACTCATCAGCTGCTTGAACATTTTTTCCTGCCACGATCTGAAGAAGACGAGTCCGCGCTAAGGATGGTCAGGGAGACGCTTTCCCATCTTTATGAGCAACTGCAGGAAGCTGGATATAACCAGCCATTATCAAGAAGTGTATTTATCAGCTATCTGACAGAGCGTCTGACACAAGAGCGAAGCAGTCAGCGCTTTCTTGCCGGGCAGGTTAACTTTTGTACACTAATGCCCATGCGCTCCATTCCTTTCAAAGTTGTCTGCCTGCTGGGAATGAATGACGGCGCCTACCCCCGCAGTATTGCTCCGGTGGGGTTTGACCTGATAGCCCGGAACAGCAGACGTGGTGATCGTTCCCGCAGGGTAGACGACCGTTATCTTTTCTTTGAAGCACTGCTATCTGCCCAGGATAGCCTTTACATCAGTTTTGTCGGACGACGGATACAGGATAACAGCGAGAGAATTCCATCCGTTTTGGTCACCGAATTACTCAATTACTGTGAACAGGGCTTTAGTCTGAAGCCAGAACAGCTGGTTATTGAGCACCCTCTACAACCTTTCAGTCACAAAAACTTCCTACCACTTTCCGGGGGTGGGGATCAGGGCAGACCATCTTTTTACAGTTACATCAAGGAGTGGTTGCCGGCTGCCAATCGCAACGAAGATAAACCGGCTCAATTTATTCAGACACGTTTGCCCGATGAAGAGGGTTTTAACTTCAAAGAAGTGGAGCTTGCCGAACTATTGAGATTCTATAACAACCCATGCCGCTACTTCTTTAACCGCCGTCTAAAGGTCTATTTCTCCACCCAGGATCAGGCCCTTGAAGAGACTGAAGCGTTCACCATGGGACCGCTAGAAAACTACCAGCTTAAAACCGAACTTCTTGAAAGCCTGATCGCCAGAGTAGAGCCTGAACGCCTCGTCAAACGGCTTCAATCAACTGGCGTGCTTCCCCACTCTGCTTTTGGACAGCTCTTGCTGGAAGAGCAGATAACAGCCCTGAGGCCCATGTCTGAAAAATTAAGGCTTCAACTGGAGAACAGTTTTGAAGATCGGGAAGTCAACCTGCACATACCCCACCGCGAGCCTTCCAGTGAGCATCTTACTGACAAACCAGTCCACCTGACCGGCTGGCTGAAAGGCTTCTGCTCATCAGGCATGCTTCGTTACCGACCTGCCACCTTCAAAGGCAAAGATCTGATCAGAAGCTGGATTGAACACCTCTGTCTTTGCATGACCGAAAACCCGGAAGTGACCCGTATTCATGATCCAGAGAAAGAACGCTTATTACCGGTAATTCCCAGACAGGAAACGGAAATGCATCTGGCCACCTTGATTTACTACTTTCATCTGGGACAAAACCTGCCGCTTCCCTGGTTTCCGGAAACAGCCTATAGCTGGTTAAATGCAGATCCAGACGACAATACTGATAAAGCAGAAAAAGCCGCAGAAAAAGCATTTTCCGGTGATGACTTCCGGTTGAGGGGAGAGTGTAATGATGACTATATACAGCGGGTTTATCCTGAGTTGACGCCTGTCTTCACTGAGATGACCAGCCTGACTCAGGAGATCCTCGCTCCTGCGTTTGCCTGTCTTCAGGAGATACAGTCATGAGCGAGCAAAAACCCTTGAGCCAGTCAACAGTGATAGGCGGTCAGCCTGATATGCTGAATCAGACCAATCTTTTTCCGGAAACACTCGACCCCCATGCACTTCCCCTGCACGGCATCCGTTTGATAGAAGCGAGTGCCGGCACTGGAAAAACCTACACCATAGCCAACCTCTATCTGCGAATACTGCTGGGGCATGGCAGTGACAGGAGTCAACATGAAACCCCATTAACCGTTGACCAGATTCTGGTTGTAACCTTTACTGAAGCGGCTACTGGAGAACTCAGGGATCGTATTCGGGCCAGAATTCATCAGACTCGAGATGCCTTTATTGAGGGAAAGTCCAGTGATCCATTTATTCAGCAATTGATTCAGGATATGGATCAGCCTGAACAATGTCAGGCACTGCTTCTTGCAGCAGAACAGCAGATGGATGAAGCCGCAATCTTCACCATCCACGGGTTCTGCCAGCGAATGCTGAAACAGCACGCTTTTGAGAGTGGCACACTCTTTTCCAGTGAGTTAATTACCGATACTGAGCCAATGCTGCAGCTGTGTGCTGCAGACTATTGGCGGCGTAACTTCTACCCTCTGGAAAAGCCACAGGTCAAACTCGTCCGCTCACTCTGGAAAACACCCAATGACCTGCTCAGCCATTTACGCAGCTGGCTTCCCTTGTCCGACCTGAAACTGGCTGGTGATCAGATTCCAGAAACAATGGATGAGTTCGTCAGGATCTACCTGACTCCAGCAATGGCGATAAAGCAGCGCTGGCTGGAGAATTGCAATGAACTGGCGGATCTCATTGAGTCCTGCGGAATGCGAAAAAACAGCAAGCCTCTCAACCGCCTCAAAGAGCTGGATCACTTTCTCAGTTCTGATGACTTGATTCCCAGACTGGGCCGGGAGAAGGATGGCTGGGAAATCTATGGCTCTGCAATCCTGGAGAAGAGTCTTCTGAAAACAGGAAAGCTCCCTTCTCATCCAGTATTTCAACAAATAGATGAATTTCTGTCATTACCAATGCCTGTGGAGGATGCCCTTAAAGGCTATATCACACGGGATGCTCTCATGCACATCAAGTCCCAGCTGGCTCAATTGAAAGCCAGCCGTTATCAGCTTTCATTTGATGACCTATTGACCAACCTGGCAGCAGCGCTATTCGCCGGAGAAAGAGCCGATGATGGTGAGCTGCTGGCTCAGGCTATTCGCGGTCAGTACCGAATTGCGATGATTGATGAATTTCAGGATACCGACCCTCTCCAGTACCGTATTTTCAATAAAATCTACATGGAAGGCGGTGATCCCGGGGTAGGCCTGTTTATGATTGGCGACCCCAAACAGGCCATCTATGCTTTTCGTGGTGCCGATATCTTCACTTACATGCAGGCCAGACAGCAGGTGCATAGCCATTACACACTGGATACCAACTGGCGTTCAAGTGACCACATGGTGTCAGCCGTTAATGCCATATTCCAACATTCGGCAACTCCCTTTATTTACAATGACAGTATCCCTTTTGACCCCGTTCACCCATCACCCGGCGCTTCAGATAAACGTCTGTATCATGAAGGAACTGCATTACCGTCAATGACTCTGTGGCTACAACAACCTGTTGATGGGCCAACCATCAATACCGACAGCTACCTGGAAACCATGAGTCAGGCAACCGCGACCGAGATCAACCGGCTGCTCTCTGCGGCTGACCAGGGATATTGTCAGGTTCGCAATGATGATCGGAAAACACCATTGCAGCCTGGAGATATCGCTGTACTGGTACGCAGTGGTCGGCATGGCCAAAAAGTTCGTGACGCATTGTCCGCACAGAATATCGCCAGCATTTACCTGAGCAACCAGGATTCGGTATTTACTTCCCGAGAAGCTTCCGATCTGGAAAAAGTACTACAGGCATGCCTGCACCCTACCAGTGAGAGACTGTTGAAAGCAGCGCTGGCAACCACTCTTTTCCATCTTGATGCCCTGTCACTGGACGCTCTGAATATTGACGAGCAAGCCTGGGAAAGCGCCGTAGAAGAGTTTACCCACTATGGAGAGCTATGGCAGAACAAAGGCATTCTTCCCATGTTGCGGCAGCTTATCTTCCACCGAAAGATTGCTGAACGACTGCTGTCTTTTCAGGATGGAGAGCGCCGCTTGACTAACTTGCTGCATCTGGGTGAACTGCTGGCCGCCGCCAGCCTTGAGCAACAGGGAGAATCGGCTCTGGCTCGCTGGTTTTCAGAACAGATCACCCGCCCCAACCACAATGCCGATGACCAGCAGCTCCATCTTGAGAGTGAACGAAATCTGGTTAAGATCATTACCATCCATAAATCCAAGGGGCTGGAATACAAAGTGGTGTTTATCCCTTTTCCATGCCATCTGCGAAAAACCGACTCCCCCCTGTACCATGACCCGGAAACCAGTGAAACATGGCTGGCATTAACGCCCTCTGACGAAGCCTCAATACTTTCCGAACAGGAACGTCTGGCTGAAGACCTTCGCCTGCTCTATGTTGCCCTGACCCGCTCTGTTTACTGCTGCTACCTCGGGATGGCTCCCTACAAATCAGGCAGAGCCAGTAAAGATGGCAAGACAGACCTGCACCTGACCGCGATTGGCTATCTCCTAAACCAGGGAAAAGAAATTTTAAGCCCAGACCTCAACACGCTTCTGGAGCAACTGGCTGAGCATTGCGAGCATCAGCAGGTTGTGATTTCTCCACCACCAGCAAATACTTTAGCCCCCTATTTTCCGGTAATCTCACAAGAAGAGTCTCTAAGCGCCCGAAATTTCACAGGAAACATTGAAAAAAACTGGTGGACCACCAGCTACTCTGCCCTTTCCCGGCTTTCATCACACCGCTCCGAATCCGTTGCAGATGCCAGTAATGAAGCCCCTGGATTTGATACTGAAGTTATCGATGAGCAGCATGTCACCCGGGATAACCTTCTGGCGGAAGAACCCATAAACCCATTAAGCCTGTTTAATTTTCCAAAAGGGGCACAACCTGGAACCTTCATGCACAGCCTGTTTGAAGAGCTGGATATGAACGCATTACGCTCTGCAGATGATGATGCCTATCTCGACAGTTTTCTTCTTGAGAGTCATACCCGTGCTGGCTATGGTGAAGAATGGCTACCCGCCATTAAGGGCATGTTGCTGAATTGCCTTAATGCACCACTTGACGGAGATAACCTCCGACTCATGAATCTGCAGGACTCCGCACGCAGGGTTGAAATGGAGTTCTACCTGCCTATCGAACATCTTAACCCTCAAAGGCTCAACCGGCTGATTGCTCAACACGACCCACTGAGCGCCAGAGCAGGAGACCTTCAGTTCCACAACATGAAAGGCATGCTGAAAGGTTTTATCGACCTCACTTTTGAGTACCAGGGATGCTGGTATGTCCTGGATTACAAGTCAAACTGGCTGGGTAACAAAGCAAGTGATTATTCCAGGGAGGCCATGGAGAAAGTCATGGTAGAGCACCGTTATGACCTTCAATACCAGCTTTATTCGCTGGCTATGCACAGACTGCTCAGACAGCGTATCCCTGATTATGACTATGACCAGCATTTTGGCGGAGTCATTTACCTGTTTCTGCGTGGTGTTCAGATGAATGATCCTGAACACCACGGCATATTCAGCCATAAACCCTCATTGGAGTTGGTTAATAGTCTCGACCAGCTTTTTAGCGGTGAAGGCACCAATAGTGAAAAAGATAATGGCGAAGAGGAGCTGATGACATGTTAAATCAGCTGCAAATACTGGAACAGCAGGGAATCATTCGACCTCTGGATTATCAATTCGCCAAACTGATACATTCGATTAATCCGGACCCACTGCTTGCCCTGGCTGCTGCAAATGTCAGCTTTGAACTGGGACAGGGTAACGTATGCATATCTCTTGCATCAGACTTTACGCTCTTTGGTTTGAAAAACTTTTGTTTTGAAGAGAGTGAAAGCTTGAGGCTTGTAGACAGAGACACCCTTAATATTCCAAGAGACCAGTGGCTAGCCCGACTGAAAAGAACTGACATTGTGGGTGACGGGTCGGAGCCAACACCGTTAGTTCTCGATAATGAACGCCTTTACCTCTACCGTTATTGGCAATATGAGCGCATTGTTTCCAGCTTCCTGAAAAGTCGAAGTGTCGAGCTGCTGGATACTGAAGAAGCCCGTGGTATCCTGCAGAGACTTTTTCAGAGGGATTACAGCTATGTGATCCACCAATGTAAAGGAAAGTCGGAAGCCACTCAGAAAGCTGAAATCATTAAATGGCTGGATATTGAATCCTCTGATCAACTTGATTGGAAAACCATCCTCAAAGCGATTACACAAAGTGTGGATGTTGACATCCTTGATCAGCTGATTCCAGAGTCAGCCTGTCTTAACTGGCAGAAAATTGCAGCAGCATTGGCAGCCAGCCGTTCTTTTTCAGTGATCAGTGGTGGTCCAGGCACCGGAAAAACAACCACCGTTACCCGGCTTCTTGCTCTTCTAACGGAGCTGGGGTTAAAACGCAATTCGCCTCCAGATATTAAGCTGGTTGCCCCCACGGGCAAGGCAGCTGCCCGCTTAACCGAATCCATTGGCGGTGCCCTGGCAAAAATAAACTGCAGTGAAACCGTAAGGGACAGGATACCCGCTCAGGCCGGTACACTTCACCGTTTACTGGGTGTTATACCCGGACAGGCAGGATTTGTTCACAATAAAAACAATCGGTTGCATCTGGATATTCTGGTAGTGGATGAAGCGTCTATGATCGACCTTCCGCTCATGAGTCACTTAATGGATGCCCTGCCGGATCATGCCCGACTCATTCTTTTAGGTGACCGAGATCAACTATCTTCGGTGGAAGCCGGCAGCGTCCTGGGGGATATCTGTGCCGCAGCGAGCTTTGGCTACTCAAATGAACAAAGCAACCTGCTGGAAGCACTCACAGGGCATACCCTTCAAGGCATAGAGCCAGTACAAGCTCATACATCCAACATAGCTACCGCTGACCACTCAGTTTCTGATAGCCTGTGCCTGCTCCGCAAGAGCTATCGCTTTGATGCCCATTCCGGCATTGGCAGTCTGGCACAAGCAGTGAACAACGGTGACCAGTTATCGCTGGAATCGGTATTTACAGCAGGATTTGAAGATATTGAACGCTTTTCCATCGCCCAGAATTCTGGCTATAAACGGTTAATTCAACAATGTGCTGAGTCATACCGGCACTATCTGGATCTCATTCAACAGAAGACAGAACCTCAACACATTCTTAATGCCTTTAACCAATTTCAGCTGCTATGCGCTCTGCGTGAAGGTCCTTATGGTATTGCAGGTTTGAATGAGGAAATACAAAACGCCCTGCAACAGAAAGGTCTGATTGATATCACCGGACAATGGTATGAAGGTCGACCAGTTCTGATTACCCGGAATGACCACGGGCTCGGCCTGTACAACGGTGATATCGGGATTACAATCAGAGGGGCTGATGACCGACTCAGGGTAGCGTTTCAGCTACCTGATAAACAGGTCAGGGAATTTCTTCCCAGTCGCCTTCCAGAACATGAAACTGTCTTTGCCATGACGATTCACAAAAGCCAGGGCTCTGAGTTTGCCGATGTTGCCATGGTGTTACCGGATAAAGACAACCCCATTATCACTCGAGAATTGGTATACACGGGGATTACCCGAGCCAAATCCAAGCTTACGCTCTTCTCTGAGATGGAGATTCTGATTAAGGCAGCAAAATCACCGACCAAGAGACAATCTGGCCTGTATCAACGGCTCGTTCAATAAAAATCAAAATCGATAACCACAGAGACCTCAAAGTACACAAAGAAAAAAATGGCTTTTTTTGGTGCGTTTTGTGATCTCTGTGGTTCCCAAAAAGTAGATTTATTGCTCTACAAATCAAGCCACACTACTCTCTGGCTCACGATCTTTATCCTCGTCACCGCCATCATCGCCGTTAAGACCAAGGCACTGGCATAATCTCGAGAAAACAATGGCAAAAGCACCATTACCACTGACATTCATGGCGGTGCCAAAGGGGTCAAAAATCATATAGACAGCAGTAATCAGCCCGAGCATCTCGTCTGAAAAGCCCATCAGACTTTGCAGAATGGGCCCCACTACAAGAATGACTCCCCCAGGCACGGCAGCTACTGAAAATTTTGCCAGTGCATAGTAAAAGCCAAAGATAGCAAAGCTCTGCAAATCCGGAATCGGCATATTGAAAGTGTCCAGTGTTACCAAAGCAAGAATGGTCAACCCGATCGCACTGCCAATGGTATGTATATTGATTGTGGCAGGCACAATGGTTCTTGCCATAATAGGGTTACCTATATTTTTCTCTGTACTTTCTATCAAAACAGGCATGCTGGCTGCGCTGGACACGGTGCTCAACCCCGTCAGCCACGCTGGCAAAACATTACCCACATACGTTATGAAAACACGAAAAGAAAACCTTGCCGCCACAAAAAAATAGATAAAAAGGTACGTAAGCTGTGAAACAATCACCAGCAGTAAAATCGGGCTGTAAGCAGAGATAGCCTGGCTCAAAATACCATCAGCATGGAGTTTAAAAGCAAATCCAAGGATGAAGAAAGGAAGTATCGGTATAAAAATATGTTTGAGAAACCAGCCGGAAACATCACTCGCCTTAAAAAAAATCTCCCTTAACGGTCGAATATCCATCAAGTTTACCAGCATACCTGCAATGAAGCCTGCAATCAGGGCATTCATATTGGTAAACAGTGGCGGCAGCTCAAAGACCCACATCACTGCCAGACCATTACCATCAAGAGCATCCAGAGAGATCGGCATGGAGATTAGCGGAACCATGACGGCGCCAATGCTGTATCCGGTAAAGATCGCCGCGATATTGGAAGTAAACACCATCACAATCAGCAGAATCGTGAACAGCAGCGCACTTTTCCCCATTCTGGCAAGGCAGGTCACCACAAAGCTGAACACGATAAATGGAAGAACGAAAACTAATAGAGACTTTATGGTCAGGCTGAGGGAATAAAAGAATGATTTAACGTCATAACTCATCCAAGATTCCGTCAGAAAGGGAATAAACAATAACGCCAGAAGCATCCCTGCTAACTTAATTTTTGCAAGATGCTCAATAATTTTCACAAATATTCTCTTCCATAGTTATCAGGCCGACTGTGAAGAAAACATAGACTTTTTTTCTGTATCGTCAAAATATGACAGTTCTCTCACCCTGAACTTTCACAAAATTGATCAAACGTTGTCATAACGCATTTTTTTCACTTTTCTAAAGAAATTGTAAGGAATCACCGTCATTTTCTGACATGGATCAAAACCTATACCTGTCAAATCGTTAGGATACGCCGCACAAGTGATTGATTAAATTAATAAACCCTCGGAGTTCATTCATGGAGCAGAAGATCAAGCTACCTTCTATGGGACAAGTGTCTCTGGTATTGGGTACCTTTCTGGTTCTCGCTTTTGCGTTTACCGCCAAACTGAACCTTCCTATTCAATTAGCTCTCTGTATCGGCTGGTTCCTTGCCATGGGGCTAGGCGCAAAGCTGGGCCATAAATACAAAGATCTTGAAGGGGCTGCGGCTGAAGGTATCTTTAAAGGTACCGGCGCGATCTTGATTCTGATTGCGGTAGGTGCCCTGGTGGGTACCTGGATTGCCGGGGGTATCGTACCCTCCATCATTTATTACGGTCTGATGACCATTCACCCACCCATATTCCTGCTGGCTACCATGGTAATCTGTTCCATGACTGCCCTGGCAACGGGTACGTCCTGGGGTGCTGCCGGTACCGCGGGTATCGCTATGATGGGTATTGGTCAGGGCCTGGGTGTTCCTGCTCCTGTTACAGCCGGTGCAATTCTGTCCGGTGTTTACTTTGGTGACAAACTGTCTCCTCTGTCTGACAGTGTTATCCTTGCTTCCTCCATGTCTGAAGTTGAGATTGTTGACCACATTAAAGGCATGCTGCCAATCAGCTTGACTGCTTATGTTCTGACCGCCATTGCTTTCACAGTGTACGGCTTCCAGTTTGGCGGTAGCGCCGATATGGCTCAGGTTCAGGAAGTTATGAACCTGATGGATGAAAACTTCAGCATCTCCATCATGGCCTTTGTTCCAGTGATTATCGTCCTGCTCCTGCTGGCCAAGAAATTCCCATCCTACCCTGTCATCATGCTGGGTGCTGGTCTGGGTATGATCTGGGCCATCCTGTTCCAGGATCGTACGCCAATCGAAGCCATGAATGCACTTTGGGCGCCTTTGACTGTTGATTCCGGCAATGCTTTCCTGGATAACATTCTGAACCGTGGTGGTATGGTTAACATGCTGGGTTCCGTTGCTGTCATCATCTTCGGCCTGGGCTTTGGTGGCCTGCTGGATAAAGTCGGTATTCTGGAAACCATCGCACGTACCTTTGAAAACCGCATCACCAACGAAGGTAACCTGACTGCCTACACCGTAGTCACTGCCTTCCTGGCCAACGTATTTGGTTCTGCCATGTACGTCTCCCTGATCCTGACTCCGAAGATCATGTCCGGTAATTACGACCGAATGGGTGTTGACCGTCGCATGCTCTCTCGCAGCTCCGAATTCGGTGGTACTCTGACCTCTGGTATGGTGCCATGGTCTGACAACGGTATCTTCATGGCCGGCCTGCTGGGTGTATCTACTTTCGCATACGTGCCTTACATGTGGATGAGCTTCATCAGTATAGGTCTGGTTGTTGCCTTTGCCTACATGGGTAAATTCCGTCCAGTCGATGGCAAGTACGTGAAAAAAGCAGAAGATCACGCAGTCCACGGCCAGATGGCTACTGCCTGACCAGTCACTTAATCATTCATTCTCAGCGCCGCCCGGATTGTCATAAATAGGGCGGCGTTTTTTTTCAGCCTCTGCCTCAGATCAACCAAGCGATGCATTGAAGTGATAGACTTGATAAAAGTCCATTACCCAATGAAAATCGCCGCTTACATCAGGAAGCAGGCTGTTTCTTGAGATAAAAAGCATTAGGAAAAGTCATGAGCAAGAAAATCTACGTTGCTTACACCGGTGGAACCATTGGCATGCGCCCTTCAGAGTCCGGTTATGTACCCGGTGACAATCTGATGGGCCTTCTGGAAGAGAAGCTTCCACCCGATGTAATGGCCAGCCTGCCAGAGTTCGAACTCTATGAGTACCCTCAACTGATTGACTCCAGCAATATCCGTCCGGATAACTGGAAACAGATCGCCTCTGATATTGCCAACCGCTATGAACAATTCGATGGTTTCGTGGTTCTGCACGGTACTGATACCATGGCTTATTCCTGCAGCATGATCTCTTTTATGCTGCAGAATCTTCAAAAGCCTGTCATCTTTACCGGCTCCCAGATCCCGCTCTGTGAAGCTCGAACTGACGGCCTGGAAAACCTTGTTGGCGCCCTGACCATGGCTGCCGATGATCGAATTAAAGAGGTTTGCCTGTATTTCAACGGCCGTCTGTTGAGAGGTAATCGTTCACGTAAACTGAACGCCTATCTGTTTGATGCCTTTGACAGCCCGAATTATCCATGGCTGGGTCGTGCAGACATCCATGTAGAACTCAATGAAACCCTCCTCTGGCAACCAAAGGGGAAAGAAAAATTTCAGCTGGAATGCGATTCAGAAACTCATGTTGGAATTTTGCAGCTGTTCCCGGGTATTAATGCCCAGTGGATGGAGTCAGCCCTGAGCCAGCCTATGGATGCCTTTATTCTGCGCACCTATGGTACCGGTAATGGACCAGATGCAGATCATGCCCTTCTGGACACCTTTGCTGAGGCCACTGCCGCAGGCAAATTGATTGTAAACCTGACCCAGTGCCATCGTGGTACTGTCCATCAGGGTAGCTATGCAGCAGGATCGGCGCTGGCCAAAGCCGGTATTATGGGAGGTCTTGACACCACTACCGAAGCCATGTTCTGTAAGCTTCATCATCTCTACTCTCTTGGCCTGAGCACTGAAGAAGTGAAGGCGATGCTCAGTGTTAACCTTTCAGGCGAAGTATCAATTTAAATCATCTTTTAGAAGGGTGAGGATCGGTAGTCTCTTCCAATATGAAATGAGCCTGAAGGACTGGCCTGTTTCCAGCACAAAATGAGTCTGTAGTTTTATGCACAGTTGTTCATGATGAGGATATGAAAATCATCATGAACCCCCACTTTATAAAAACGTTTGACGATGCTTGAACTCTCTAGTTACAAGAGGCGTGCCTTGAGCCCGGCAGGGACTCCAGAGATGAATGCTATCAGTGGATAGAGCAAACCCTCAGTCACTTTAAATACCGTGCGCTCAGTCGAGAGTGCAAGGGGCTTATCAGGCGTTACCTGACCGTAGCCAGCGGCTATTCAACGGCTCAGGTAACCCGGCTTATTAACCACTACATCAATAAAGGCACTGTTAAGCGGCGCCACTCTGCAATCAATCGCTTCAGGACGAGATATACCAAAACCGATATTCGCCTTCTTACCCACACTGATCGCCTGCACAGCGACTTGGCAAGGCCTGCCATCAAAAAAATCTGCGAACGAGTATTTCTGAAAACGATTAATTTTTCAGGACAGAAAGATTGGATTCTTTCTGTCCATAGTCTGCAGAAAATGCAATCCTGCCCTGTTTACGCCATTTGCATCAGGCGGTGAGCTACCTGATAACTATCAACAAAAGAAGCGACAGGCAGAAACTCAAAAGGACTGTGAAAATTATGTGCCCCGGTAAAAAAGTTCGGTGTGAACAGCCCTCGGGCTGAGAGTGCAGAACCATCCGTTCCACCACGCATGGCGATGGTTTTGGCAGGAATGTTCAAATCAGAAAGTGCGTTATAGAGACGATCCAGTGCTTCGGTATTATCTCCCATGGCTTCAGCAATGTTGCCGTACACATCGTTAACCTCCAGTTCAATCGATGCTTTCGGGTGCTTGCATTGCAGGAAGGTGGTTAACGATTCGAGATACTGTTTTCGCGCCTGATAGCTACTCTGGTCAAAATCCCGAATGGAAACTGACACACTTGCATGGTTCTGGTTGCCACTGATATTGGTCACCCAGAAATACCCTTCCCGCCCCTCAGTCAGTTCCGGTTTCCCCATGTCGTTAAGCTGATTGATAAAATCATTGGCAATGAGATTAGGGTTCACCAATACATTTTTGGCGCTGATCGGATGCGCTGTTATCCCTTCCACGGTTAACACGGCACTGCCCGCATTAAAAGTCTCAAAAATCACCTCACCCCGTTCACAGCAGTCGATGGTATAACAGTGATCCACCGGAAAATGCTCAAGCGGGAGCACTTTTGCCCCCCGCAGGCCAATTTCCTCATCAGGCACAAAAGCAAAATAGATATCACCGTGCAGTTCATTCGAATGTGCCAGCGTTTTTGCCAATGTCATCATCACGGCAATAGCGGCCTTGTTATCAGCCCCAAGTACACTTGTACCATCCGAGAACAAAATATCCTGCCCCCGGTAGGCGGCCAGTTCGGGATGACTCTCTTCACTGATGCTTATGCCTAGCGCCTCATTGAGTATGAGCGGGTTACCATTGTAATGGAGTCGTTGTGGATTAATGTCCGGGCTCAACCCAACATCAACGGTATCAAGATGAGCAACAAAGCCTAACCGTTTCGCATTGACCTTATTACCCGGCAGACGGGCAAGCAAAATACCACTGTCGAGCAGGTTTGTGTCGTTATAACCGAGCACATTCAGGTCATCCATCAGCTGTTGAGCCAGAATCATCTGCCCTTCACTTGATGGAAGCTGGTTTGATGCTGCATCAGACTGACTGCTGACAGCAACGTACCGAGTGAAATAGTCAATAAGCGTACGTTCAAGAGACATCATCAATAATTCCTTTAGTCGCTGGTTCCATCACAGGCCGTAGGTATAGCCGCTGTTAAATCCAAGAGGAATATCCAGCCCCCAGAAAATAAACAACATGGCTGTCAGCGTGATTAACAGACCAATAGAATAAGGCACCATCATGGACACCAGTGTACCTATACCGGATTGGGAGCTGTAACGCTGCATATACGAGATAATCAGTGGGTAGAAAGCAAACATTGGTGTACTGACGTTAATGGCACTGTCGGAAACTCGGAAAGCCGCCTGCGTCAGTTCAGGAGACAAGCCCACCGCCATCAACATAGGCACCATCACCGGAGCGAGGATGGCCCACTTCGACGTTGCTGATGTAATGATCAGATTCAAACAGGCAGTTAAAAGGATCACACCCAAAATGGTTAACTCTCCGGGCATATTCAGTGCTTTCAAACCTTCTGCTCCGGATAAGGCAATCAACGTCCCGATATTGGACTTACCAAACACATAAAGAAACTGGGCGCAGAAAAAGGCGAAGACAATAAACGACACCAAAGAGCCGGTAATATTCTCCATGGATTTGGTCACATCTTTGGCAGTGACGAACTTTTTACTGATGAAACCATAAACCAAACCCGGTACGGCAAAAAACAGCAGCAGTAATGGAACAATGATCTGCATCGCCGGTGCCAGTGGACTGGTCAGAGAGCCGCCCGGTCCTCGTAGCAGGGAGTTTTCAGGAACCATCAGCGCAATACACAGAACCATCAGGCCAAGCAGTGTGTAATTGGCAATTCTGAACGCCTTGGCCTCATCAGCCGATGGTAGGTCACTGGTTTCTTCGATCTGTTTGACGTCGACAGGTATGGATTTCTGCAGCCTTGGCTCAACAATTTTATCGGTGATGTACCAGCAGCTACCAATCACCGCGAAGGTTGATGCGAAGGAGTAGAAATAGTTGCACAGCACATTAACCGTGTAGGCAGGGTCTAATACCCTTGCACCTGTTTCAGTAAACCCAGCCAGAATAGGGTCGATCGTGGAAGGCGTATAAGAAGCGGCAAAGCCACCAGCCAGACCCGCAAAACCAGCAGCAATACCAGCCAGAGGATGCTTGCCTGTTTTATAGAAAATATAGGCAGAGACAGGCATCAAAATCACATAAGCCGAGTCAGAGGCTACGTGTGCCAGAATGCCGATAAAAATCACCGATGGTGTCACAGCGGACATGGGCACAACCGATAACAATTTCTTCAGTGCTGTTGTGATATAGCCAGACCCTTCAGCAATACCGATACCCAGCGTCGCGACGACAACAACCCCGAGAGGCGGAAAGCTGGCAAAATTCTTCACCATCGAAGCAAGCAGAGCCAGTAACTCATTGGCGGCCATCAGGTTGAGCACTTCTATCGGTTGCCCGGTCAACGGATGGGTGTAGTCAAACTGAATTGAAGACAACACCATCGACAGGCTAATACAGACCAAAGTGGCAATAAAAAACAGCATGGTAATATCAGGAATTTTATTCCCGAGGTTCTCAATGCTATCCAGCCAACTCTGTCTGTTACCGGGCTTGGTCATAGCGGCAGTAATGGTGCTCATTACAATTACCTTATTTCGAGTCTACGAAAAGACTGAAGATTTAAGAGGTTGCTATAACACCTGCTGATTACTAAATATTCACGAACCAAATAAACAGCCAGGTGAATCACAATGCGCTTTTTACCGAAGCAATCCGTGAAATGCACTGACACACATCATAAAGCGATTATTTGTTATCCAGACAACGGAAGCTCGCGGTTACACCATTGACAGAGATATCAGGAAAATCGAGCAAACTGTATAAATAAACAGTATCCATAGGTATACAATGAAGCCCATGCCGTTATCCTTATCCACGAAGTTAAAAAGGTATCCGTTCTACCAGAGCCCTGCGGCCGGTTGATTTGTCAGCCCCGCAGCAGACTATCTGAGGAGAGTCTTTCACTGGGCCAGCTACTTATCCAGCACCCCGCTGCAACCCCTGAAATCTACTCAATAGATGAAGCCTTTGTTGACCTGATCGGATTTCCTTCAGCGCAACTGCAAAGCATCGGCAAAGCAATGCAGGAACGAGTCATGTGCTGGACCGGCCTATCGGTGTTGGCATATCAACCACCAAAACACTTGCGAAACTGGCAAACCATGCCGCCAAACATTACCCGGCTACTGATGGTGTGGTTGATCTAACCAGCCCAAAGAGGCAGCAGGATTGATGGAGATTACCCCAGTAGGAGATTTGTTGGGTATCGGTCGTTGCATACCAGAGTAGCAGCCCTGCATCATAGCAACTCTTGATGCCAGGCAGCTAAACCTGGCAAACCCCTGGCATTTTATCTTTTCAACGCAGTTTTCTTTTTACACAAAAACTGCACCATGGTACAAATTACAACAACTAGACAAGGGTCGACTCCAGAGTAAAAGTCAAAACAATAAGAGAACCACTTTATGAAGTTCCTGAAAACCGCAAAATACCTGACAGGTACCGTATTATTTTCTTTCCTGCTCACAGCTTGTGACTCATCGCAAATCCTGTCATCAAATGAGCCATTCGACCCGGCACTGGCCAGTCAGTTGCAGCCAGAAGATGCTCATCTATCCGCCATCTACAACCGCAGTTGCAAGGCCTGCCACACCATTGCCAATATCGGTGCCCCACTGACTGGCGACAGCTACAGCTGGGACAGTCGGATGGACAAAGGCATGGATGAGCTTCTGGACAATGTGATCAACGGCTTTGGTGGCATGCCTCCTTTCGGTATGTGCATGGACTGCGATCCCGAACAGTTTGAAGCCCTGATCACCTTCATGGCTGCCCCAGCAGAATAATAAGAAGCGAACACCAGGATATCGTTATGTTAAGTCGCCGACATTTTTTGACGTCATTAGTTGCTGTTGCGGCAGCCCAAGCTATTTCACCCACCATCAGCTTCGCTGCAGAAAAACGCCGCATTCCATGGCGCAACTGGTCTGGATCACAGCAGTGCTTTCCTGAATTCAGAAAAGCCCCGAGCACCGTTGCGGAGCTGCAGGACATCATCACATCCTCAAAGGGTGTCATTCGTCCTGTGGGTTCCGGGCATTCATTCAGCGCCCTGGTTCCGACTGACGACACGCTGGTGTCTCTCAGCCGTATGTCTGGCATCGTCGATCATAATCCGGAAAAATTGCAGGCCACCATTCAGGGTGGAACCCGTCTGGGTGATATTGGGCAGCCGCTGGAAGAACTGGGTCAGGCCCTAACCATCATGCCAGACATCGATCAGCAGTCACTGTCTGGCTGTCTGGCCACCGCAACCCATGGCACAGGAGCCGGTATCGGCTGTATCCCTACCATGGTAGAGGCCCTGGAGCTAGTCACCGCCAGTGGCGAAGTATTGCAATGCAGCGAGCAGGAAAATGCAGAGCTGTTCCAGGCTGCCAAGGTCTCACTGGGGTCACTGGGTATTATCACCAAGGTCACCATGCAGAACTCAGCACCTTACCGGTTAAAGCGGGAAACGGTCTGGCGTGAATTCGATGAAATTCTCGAAGTCGCGGAAGACATGGCGGACAACAACCGTAACTTCGAGTTCTATTACATCCCCTTTACCGGCATGGGATGGACTGACGTTCACAATATTACCAATGAACCATTAGGCAGCACTGAACGACTGGATACCAATGACGGCGCCAACGACCTTAAGCTGGCCAGGGATATGTTTAGCTGGTCCCCTGCCCTGCGTGAGGTGATCTTAAGTACGTACATGAAAACCATTGACGACGAGATCGTCATTGAAAGCTCCTGGAAGAATTACGCCAACGATCGAAATGTCCGGTTTAACGAGATGGAGTATCACCTGCCCAGGGAAAATGGCCTGAAAGCGCTGAAGGAAATTCGTGAAGTCCTGGAAGAAAACTTCCATGAGGTCTTTTTCCCCATCGAATTTCGTTATGTGAAAGGTGATGACATCTGGTTAAGTCCATTCTACCAGCGGGAAACCTGCTCCATTGCCATACACCGTTTCTTTGAAGAGGATTACCAGGACTTTTTCAAGGCCATCGAGCCTATCCTTCGTAAATACGACGGCCGTCCTCACTGGGGTAAACTGAACAAGCTGACTGCGCAGGATTTCTCCAGACTCTATCCAAAGTGGAAAGAGTTCAACCAGGTCCGGCAGCAACTGGATCCTCAGGGTAAATTCCTGAACCCCTATTTGAAGCAACTGTTTACCTGAACCGATAAAAAAGGCCTGGAATGGCATAGCTACCCAGGCCTGTCAGGTGCTAAGAATAGTTGCACTGGCAATACCAGTGCACTGGTCAATTATAAGAATAATAAAGGTCAATACTGACCATGACTCACAACAACACACATGATCGCTACTTTGAGGACCTGGGCCTGAGCCTGAAAAAGGCTGGCCTCTGCACCCCTGTGCTGGTGATCGATAAACAACGGCTGGATCACAATATTGGCCAGCTAAGGGAAGTCATCAATCGGGGCTTCGAATACCGGATTGTTGCCAAGTCACTGCCGTCTATCCCGTTGTTGCGCTATATCATGGAGCGCACGGGAACCCGGCGTTTAATGAGCTTTCACGTTCCTTTCCTGATTCACCTGATCGAACACATTCCGGAATCGGATGTTTTGCTGGGCAAACCCATGCCGGTCAGTGCCGTCCGATACTTCTATGACTGGCAGCGGCAACACCCCTGTGAGTTTCAGCCGGAATCTCAGCTCCAGTGGCTGGTAGACTCTCTGGCACGTTTGCAGGAGTATCATGCTTTTGCTCAGGACAATAACCTGCAACTGCAAATTAACCTTGAGATCAATATTGGTCTCAACCGGGGTGGCTTTTCTGATCTTGCCGAATTCCAGCAGGCACTCAGACTCTTGAGAGACAGTGATCACCTGTCCCTCTCCGGATTAATGGGTTATGAAGCCCACATCACCAAGATTCCCAACCTGATCGGCGGTCCGGAGAAGGCATTTCGACTAGCTATGGAAAGCTACCGGGAATTTACTGAACAAGTGCGAAAGGTATTGGGTGACCAGACATTAGAACATCTTTGTCTCAATGCGGGAGGAAGCACCACCTACCCACTCTATCAGGACAGCAGCCTGATCAATGAAATTGCCACCGCTTCCGCCCTGGTGAAGCCCACGGATTTTGACGTTTTCACTCTGGACCATCACTCCCCAGCTGCGTTTATTGCAACCCCGGTTATAAAAGATGTCCAGAAACCCAATCTGCCCATGGCCTCAGGAATCTCAGCGCTACTGAGAATGGCCGGACTTTCTCCACAGCGAGCCGCATTTATCTATGGGGGTAACTGGCTTGCTTCCCCCTGCTACCCCACTGGCAGCAAACGTTCCGGACTACTTGGCCATTCCAGTAATCAGGAGCTATACGAAATCGACAAAGACCACCCGATTCAAAGGGATGACTTCATGTTTTTCCGCCCCAGCCAGAGCGAAGCCGTCTTTCTGCAGTTTGGGAATATCGCGGTGATGAATAACGGAAATATAGAAACCTACTGGCCGGTGTTTCAATACCCAGAACCCGGCTCACCGCTAGCCAAAACCACACCCCCATTTTCAAAGGATCTGTCAGCATCAGCCGCTGAAGGATAAGGAGTTTATTGTGCCCATGATATTAACTGCCCTGACTTATCTGCTAGTGCCCGCCGTACTGATTATCCTGTGCCAGAACCTCAGACTGCTGGATAAAATCGGTGTTGTGGTGTTGTCGTTTGGTCTGGGCATCGCCCTGAGTGCCGGTTTCGACCTGCCAGCCCTGTTCGGTGAGGAACAGTTGTCAGCCATTCAAATGAACCTGAGCGAAATCTCCATTGCCCTCGCTCTCCCCCTGCTGTTGTTCTCTATTGACGTAAAACATTCACTAAACATGGCCGGTGATACCATGAAAAGTATGGTCGTCGCCCTGTTGAGCGTGATGGTGATCAGTGCCATCGGTGCTGTTCTGTTTAATGATCAACTGCAGGATATCTGGCAGATTGCCGGGATGTCGGTGGGCGCCTATACCGGCGGTGGCCCAAATATCGCAGCGGTCAAAACGGCCATTGAAGCCGATCAGGACATCTTCATCACCATGACCACCTACGATATTCTGCTCTCGGCGTTATACCTCATGTTTGTCATGACGCTGGCAAAGCCACTGTTTGGCCTGTTTCTCCGCCCATTTCAGTCGGACGCCAGTGCCAGCGATTCAGTGGATCAGGACAAATTTGCACATATGGCCGACGAAAGCGCAAACAGCTATAAAGTGCTGGCCAGCCTGAAGACCCTGCCTCAGACGCTTCAGTCGTTACTGTTTTCCGGACTGGTGGTTGGGATCGCACTGGGCCTGTCATCACTGTTTCCCAAGTCCATGTCGTCGGTGGTGACCATCATTTCCATCACCAGTCTGGGGCTGGTAGCCTCCTTTATTCACTATATCCGTAAGCTGGCGAATAGTTTTCAGCTGGGTATGTATCTGATTCTGGTCTTCTGTTTCACCATGGGGACCATGACCGACACCAGCATTCTGACCAATCTCAATCTGGACCTGTTTGCCTACATCGGTTTTATCCTGCTGGGCTCACTGTTTGTTCAGGCCATCGTCTGCAAGCTGATGAAAATCGATACGGACACCTTCCTGATCACCTCTTCTGCAGCGATTATGTCCGTGCCATTTATTCCAGTGATTGCCGGAGCACTGAAAAATCGTGAAATTCTGCTGCCCGGTTTTGCTGCAGCCATCATTGGTTATGCTCTGGGGAATTATCTGGGGGTAGCGGTTGCTTACGGAACTCGTTATCTACTTGGGCACTAGTACATCATTTCAATGGGATTGATGGGTAGAGTTTTTTCAGCTTTACCCGTGCACCCTCTGTTGTGAACTGCCAATCCATTTTTG
>OODV01000413.1 GCA_900299555.1 uncultured Endozoicomonas sp. | reverse complement strand
GCAGTCCGCACCGGTTTTTTTTCCACCAAGGCGAATTGGCAAAAAACTCCAGATGCTCGGGGCGGGTCGTGTTGTACGCCCCTTTTTTATGTCTATCCAATTTTCTCCCGCTATGCAAGTTCCTCGACTAGGTAAGACTTGGCGATGTGTTGGCTGGTATTGGCTTTTAAGCTTTGTATGTGGCTTGGCCGAGATGGCTCATGCCGCTTCACCTTTGACACCAGGCTACTTTAACAAGCAATTTAACCAGTTAATCCGAACCACCTACCCACACTGGTGGGGGAACTGGAATTTAAGCTCCAGCATAAAGGTGGGTGCCATCGGCATTATTGATGCCACAACGGGCACATTCAGGTATTCCGGTGTCGACATAGATGACCCTGAGATAGAGTCGATCCCACTGAATAAATCGTTGGTGCTGACCAAAGGTCACGTGCAGCAATCAGGCTTGAATCTGGGGGCTGAGCTTGACGCTGTTGAGGCTTCTGGTAACGCTCAGATGACCTGGGCATTTGCCAAACGCGGATCAATGGTTGCCCAGTGGGCACTTCAAGCTCAACAGGTGATGAGAAACCCTGTTGATACCCTGCATCGAGAAATGAACACACTGAAATCGGTGGCTCATAACAACAACATGCTGGTTGATAACGGAATTATTCAGGGGGTTGGTGTGATTACCAGTGTTATCATGGCCGACGCCGGACTGTCACTGGCCTCAGAATTGAATAACTCTGAATTTCAAATCAGCGGCAGTGCTGAACTACTAAAAGGACTAACAGGTCAGGGTAGTGTGTCTGCTGGTTATTATCAAACGCATGTGAGCGGGCAAGTTGTCAGTTTTATATGGCCTTCGGATCTGACCGATGTGGTTGAGGCTGTTCCCATCGCCTTCACCTTTTCATCCATTGATGGAGAGAGAGTCATCCCGAATTGGCTCAATCCCATCTTATTTTTCGAAATTAAAGTTAATAACCACGGCAACTATTCCATTCACGCTGACCTTGATTATGAGTGTCCTGAGGCTGGTAAAACGCATCGGTCCGCCAGTATCTACGCCTATTCGGGGATAACTTTAGGTGAAATTCCATTGGATGCGACTAACGTTGATCTCATTCTCAATTATGGAACCATTTTTAATAATTCGGAAACAAAAAAGCATTATTTCTGGAAATCTTTGTTGGGAATATGGCCTGTGGGCAACAAAGCTATCGATATCAGTGGGCACTGGCCGCATGATCTTGAATTTACAGAAAAATAGTCTGTCAATGCTTAGTTTAAGGTAACTAACGATAAACAACTGGGTAATTTGAAATGAACGTAACCTTGGTGTCTGGCATAGTGGCAACCAGTGCCATCCTGTATTCACTGACCGCTTCGTCCGCGGACTATCGTGTAGGTAACTTCAGTCGTTTATCAGGCACACAGGCTGAAGCCATGGATGTGAATGGCGGTTTGGATGCTTTGGAACTGGGACCCTATGATCGTCTTTATGTTGATCTTACCGGTGATGAAGACCCATATGCCGAAATCATGTCAGCCTTTAATGGTGGTGCAACAATCATTCTTTCCAGTCCGGACTTCGTTCAGGCAGGTCCTGCCTCCATACAGACCATGGAGCGGATACAAAATAAATTGATTCAGTTGACGGGGGTAGCGGTGAGTGCACCGTATGTCGTCCTCAGGTCGCAAAACGGTCAACCAGAGTTTAGACTGGCAAGCAGTTCTGAAGCCCTTCAGGCACTGATCGTTGATATGGAATCTGATCTACCCAGAGCCCTCGCGCAAGCCAGAGACTACGATATACCATTTCCGATGACATCTGTCAGGAGTGTTGGGAATCATGTCCCTTACATTCCCGAGAAAAATTTCAACCTCAAGTTAACTCGACGAAACATTCGCTGCAATTTGCACGACTCTAAAGACTTCAACGGAACCATGGATTATTGCCAAGGTGATGCCTCCATTGATGTCAATGTTAATGTATCCATGATCCGTTCAGTGGTTGCACCGAAACCCGATCACTCAGGTAACACACGAAATGTCAAACTGGTGAGATTTTCCGTTTCTGATGGGAATACCGGTGCCGGCATACATCTCAGGGATCGTTTACTTCAGGAGAATGCCTGGAAGCAAAGCAACGTTCACAGACATACCCGTCTTGGCCCCTTTGCGCACTCTTATTCAATGAGCGTTGAGCCGGTCAGTGGTGTTCAACCGACAATTATGTCAGGGCTTCCAGGTAACGAAAATCCTGAGTATAACCACCAACAGGTCAGTACCGTCAGCATCGGTGTTAATGGCAAGGTCGGTGCTGAACTGAGTGCTGAAGGACCAAAAGGCTCTGCTGAAGTGGGTGCCTCCTTTGGACTCTCGATGCCACGATCGCTCTCCTGGGATACAAAGGAGTACCGAATCAGAAACAGCAGCAGTCAGAATAATTTTTCCGTTACTTGGGAGCGGAGTCTTGACGAATGTCAATTACTACTGAGGAATGAGTTGGGGTGCTATTTTACCGCCGGTATTGCCTGGGGCGGCAAGATGTGGGATGAAAACAAAATTAACCCTATAGCGTACAGCAACTTCGTACCTAACATGGACGTAGTGTATGAAGTATCGCCAGAGCAAAACGGCACCACCAAATTCCTTGTGACGGCGGCCACAAATATTAAGGCTCAGTTTGGCTATGTTGGCTGGGACTTTCTGTTTGGCTGGTACCAACCCGCAGGTGCTTCCAGCCTGACCCAGTCCACTCAGGCGTTTGTAACCGTTGATTGGTCTCACCCCATATTTGAGCCTGAAGCAAATGTAAAACTTCGGTCACTGTATGCTGATAACCTTTGCCTGACAAACCAGAATGGACGGATTATCGGTAAGGCGTGCGTACCCAATAATCGCCATCAAACCTGGGGGCTTGATGCTAAAGAACGTTATAAAAGCCGAAGTGGCAACAACCAGTGTTTGGGTATAGATGATAATAACGGCCTTTATGTCGACACCTGTAATGAAAATCTGAGTCAGAAGTGGTATTGGGAAGATGAAAAACTGGTCTCTCGTAAAATTGACGACCATGGTCATAATCTGGTTTTGCAATGGCACGGTGAAGAAAGCGATCAGATCGAAGTCATTTCTGAACCTTTGTCAGATGGCCTGAATTCGTCATGGCGAAATGAATTAAGTGTGTTGATGTGACTGTGGCCTTTAACAAGTAGCTGGGCATATGGCATCGAATATTTCTGGTTATTTGATATGGTATTGTTTTTTGGGGTGAATGACCAAAAGAATAACTCTGTCTAATTTTTTGGCTCGTTCGTGTTTTCATTAATTATGGAAGTTAAGGGATAAAAAATTAGAGGCAACTGTCAAAACAGCGAATTAAACGGTAATGAATATAAGTTAACTTTTGGTGGGAATAATGCAGCTTGATAGTTATAGTCGCGCTGGTATTTCATCGTTTATAGATATGCGAAACCACTCGCCTTATGAAGACTGAGGATCGCCGCTTTCTTGGTAGGAGTTTAAGTACTAGAGGAGATTTTTTTCGATTTATTAGTGATTCTAGAAACAAAGGTTTGAAATTGGGAGATGTTGTCACCAGTGTACAGGGGCAAGGCATATTCGACAGAAAACTAAAAATACAGAAAGAAGATGAACTTGATTGTGTCGATGCTGCTAGAAGACCAGCTGAATATAAAGCAGAAAATAGTGCTGGTTTCGGAAATGAAAGAGAATCGTTATTTCCCAGAATGGAAAGAGAACTGGGTGAATTGAAGAATTTATTTACACGATTACTCGCATCGGATAGTGTACATAGGCCGAGTGATGTGGGTGGGGTCATTGGTTTGACAGAATTCACTATACAGCAAGAAGGTGGACTTGATGGTGTCGTTGCTACTGGAAAACCAGCTGAATATAAAGCAGAAAATAGTGCTGGTTTCGGCAATGAAATAGAACGGTTATTTACCAGAATGGAAGGAGATTTGGATGAATTGAAGAATTCATTTACACGATTATGCACATCGGAGGGTGAGCATAAAGCGAGTTATGTGGAAGGGGTTATTGATTTGGCAAAATCGACAGCGTCCACCTTGGATAATTTCAATTTAATAATAAGCTCTATTGATAGTAAGGATAGTAATAAAGAAAATATAAAATTTACGGAATCGATGATTGACTGTCTTGAGCGTATTTACAATACAGTCTTAAGTGATGCTGTAGTTGTTCTGGTTAAATTGAAATCTCTAGATGAAGACATTTCTCTTGTTGAAAAAGCTGAGGTTGATTTGCTAATTGGTAAATTAGATAGTTTTAAACTTGATTCTTTATCCAGGCAATATAAGGATGGAAGAATAAGGAGAATTGCTTCCGCTTTGGAGCCATATAAGACACCTCTAATAGAAGCAGGCGTGTTGACTACTATGAGTACTGCCATTGCTGCAAATTATAAAGGGCTCGCCGACAGCCTTTCTAAATGTTTGGATCAGAGTAAGCGAGGTTGCGAAAATGAATATGCCCTGCTGGTAATTGCTCAAAAAGTCGTGGTATAGCCATCATGCAGGCTGCCTGATCGTCGTCTATGATAATCGCCCATGCCTTTTCCATTCGATATTCCTGACAACGAAAAGAGTGAACTCATCAGTAAAATCCTGAAATATACGACAAGAACTCAGGAGGAGAACGCTCAGCTAAAAGAACGGGTCAATATACTCGAGCAGGAAATACACCGTCTGAAAGGCCTTAATGGCAAGCCTGATATAAAGCCCAATACACCAAAAAATGACGATTCTTCCTCAAAGCCAGGTGATGACAATGATGCAGGAGCTGGTCATCAAAAAAGAGATACTGGTAAGCCTGACGAGCGCACAAAAAAGAAACGCAAGAAACCACCCAAGCCCAGTAATCCGACTCGAAAGCGAGTTGCTCCGGTAAACATTCCCGAAGGCTCTGAATATAAAGGACTAAATCTATACGGCGTTCAGGAAAGAACATTTACCGGGTTCTTTTTAATTTCATGTGGGTAAGCAGGCTTTGCTCACCTTGGTAAAGTCCAGCTTACCTGTCAGCAGATATACCATGATTTTGAAGTG
>OODV01000191.1 GCA_900299555.1 uncultured Endozoicomonas sp. | reverse complement strand
GAGTCATCAGAACATTGCTGCAGTCGGGCTGGCCAATAAAATTGCCCGTATTGCCTGGGTGGTGATGACCCGACGGGAAGCTTATAAAGCGGCCTGATCCTGATAAAGGTCAGGCGTTAACGGAAACACAAACACTGAGGCAACATGTGTTGCCCACGATTGCGAAGAGAATGAGTTATTGATGGCAAACAGGTAAAAACCGACAACCTGAAACCTGAACGAAGGCCCGACTCTTTGAAGTCGACTCTGTGATTAAGGACAGGTTGTGCGGATTCCCATCAGGGCCAGGGGCTGCATCACAACAGCACCGTTAACAGGCCGGATATATGTGGGCAGTTATCTTTGTTTACCAATCAGTAAAACAGGCTCTTGCAAAACGGGGCGAACCATATATGCCTTTGTGGTAAACATAATCTAAGCAAACATCTGGCTGCGAAACTGTTTGGGCGACACCCCTATCTCCCGGCGAAAAAAACGGCAAAAGTAACTGGTATCTTCGTAACCCAACTCAAACGCAATTTCCTGAATGGTTTTGGTGGTAAAGGCCAGATCACGACAGGCTGCTACCATTACGCGTTCGTGTATTAACTGCGTGACCGTTTTCCCCACATACTGCCGGGTTAACTCATTCAGTCGCTTTGGCGTTAACCCGATTTCATGGCCATAGAAATCGTTGTGTCGCTGCTCGCGGTAATTTATTTCAATCAGTTCAAATAGCTTCATCACCCTAGGGTCGAAATAGACAGACTCCGGGCTATTGTCGGGTAAATAACGGTTCAGGTAGTGCAGAAAAGCCGTCAGCAGTGATTCCAGCAAATCCCAGTCAGTGGTTGACCGCCTCAGTTCATATTCCATCATCTCCCCGAGGTAGTCGAGGTGGCGATAGCCATCAGCATCAAGAGTAATACAGGCCCGCTCAAGGCTGAAGGTGGCAAAAGCTTCCTGCAATAACAGCTGTTTACGGTAACCCGCTCCGATAAAATCCATCTGAAAGGACAAAATATACATCAGCTCCGGAGGAGTAGTAATCTGATGCACCTGCCCCGGCGCAATCAGATAGAGTGTTTTCGGGCGCAGGGGGTACTCGGTAAAATCAATGCAGTGAACCCCTTCCCCCTCTTCCGTCCAGATTACTTCAAAGTAATCATGGCGGTGTGGTTTACGCTGAAATGCATCCCGGTTCTGTTGATCAACCCGGGTAATCAGAACAGGCTCTTCAACCGCAAGCTGGAACTGCTCAATCTCTTTACCAGCCATACTTTAAACCAATTTCACCGGTTGTCGATCCACTCACTCATTACTACATGAGTTCTGATCTTAACAATATCGTCAAGACCATCCAGCGTTTCACGGATTTCATGAATGCGACGCATACTGTTAGCTTTGACATGAACCATCAGATCCATCTCTCCGGAGATACCATGACAGGTAATAATTTCAGGGATATCTCGAAAATGGGGAATCACTTCTAAACATCGGGCACAACGATGCTTTACTTCAAAATAGACAGAGACCCCTTCTTTCTGGGACTCGGTCAGTAACACCTGATAACCCCGAATAATCTTTTTCTGCTCAAGCTTCTTTATTCGTTCAGAGACTGAAGAGCGTGAAAGGTTAACAGACTCGGCAATTGCAGAGATGTTGGCCCGGGCGTTTTTCTTTAACTCCGTAATAATGGCTCGATCAAACTTATCCAAACAACCCCCGACGTTTTGTTGTGAAACTGAAACATACCAGTCAAATTGCCGGAATATACCGCAAAATGAGGGAATTATTCGACAGAATATTAAGTCAATCTACTCTATAGTAAAAGCCGTAACCCATTGGTAAATAAAGAAATGACAGCGATGTCCCAGAGGTAGAAACAAGAGTGCAGAACAAAACATCAGGTATTGGTCGCTGGCAGGGAGCAGGTCTTCTCGCTAGCACCTTGCTGGGTACCAGCGTATTTATTATTCCTCAGCTTACTATTGAACTGGCGGGCTATGGGGCACTTTGGGCCTGGGGCCTGCTGACCCTGACGATTATCCCGGTAGCACTGGTGTTTGCCAGTCTGGCCAGTCGTTTCCCTCATGCAGCCGGACCTGCCTATTTCGTGGAAAAAGCCTTTGGTTCAATAGCAGGAAAAACAATCGGCATTATCTTCATGTTTGCCGTTCCTCTGGGTGCTACGGCAGCCATTATTATGACTTACCAGTTCATTGATGCACTGTTCATAGTGCCTGACTCGATGGCACTGCTGGTTCAACTGGGTTTTCTGTTACTCCTGTATGCACTGAATTTCAGGGGAATCTATATTGCAGCCAGCCTGCAGCTGGGCCTTACCTTCTCCATTGTTGCCGTATTACTTCTGATGCTGGTCTCATGGGGCGTGGTTGATGTCCCCGTTAAGCCAGTAAGAAGTGTTATCGATAGCAGCGCCCTGTGGAAAGCAGCCGGTATTGCTTTCTGGAGCTTTATCGGTATTGAGGCCATGGCACATCTGGCAGGTGATTTTAAAAATCCGGAAAAAGACCTTAAACCCGCCATTATGATCGGCGTTACTATTGTTGGCTGTATCTATATAGCCTGTGCCTGGCTGATTCTGGCTATTCCTACCGATACACCACTGGCCATGACTGGCGTCTTTGATGTGTTACTGGGCGGTATGGGAACTCAGATTATTGGTATTCTGGGGATTGCCGGTGGTATCGCAGTAGTCAACGTTTATACCGCCAGCCTTACCCGCCTGATCTGGAGTTTCAGTAAGGAAAGAATACTACCCACCTGGTTCAGTAGACAGAACCGTCATGGTGTTCCAGAGCGGGCACTGGTCACACTGCTGAGTATTATGGCTACCGTCCTGATTACCACTCATTATACCGATCAGGATCTTGAGGATCTGGTCTCCTGGGTTAACGGCGTATTCGTCATTATCTACTTCGTCTCCATGATTGCATCATTCAAGTTGCTACCCAGGAAATATCACTGGCTGACGATTCTCGGCTGCCTGTTTTGCCTGATGCTGGCCGAAGGTCTGGGCTGGAAAATGGGCTATGCCATTGGCTTGCTGATTATTGCTGCACCATTTCTCTGGTTTCAGCAGCAAAAGAAGTTAAAGCCGGGCTACTCCCCGCTTAAGAAACGTTTGAGTCCGCCCCTATAACAGTTCTGGCAATCATATTGATAGCCAGAACTGTTAAAAGCCACTGGATAGCCAGCAGAAATTTATCATTATCAATTCTGATCCGGATTTTAGTACCCAACCAGGAACCCATCACAGAGCCGATGACCATTATCAATACAGTCTCTTTATAGTCCCATAAAGAAACCCCAATCACCCCAAAAATGGGAATTTTGGCCAAATGGCTGAAGGACATGAATAACGCACTGGTCCCAATGATCTGATTCCTGTCTGATAACTTACTTGCCAGATAACTTAAGGTCAGAGGACCCGTTGCCCCCAAAATCATTCCTAAACCACTTTGCAGAAAACCGATCAGATAAAGGTTTTCATACTTTTCAATATTCTGGACAAATGGCTTGCACCACAACTTAAGCAAAATATAAAGACCGATGCCCAGGGGTATGTAATCAGTCGAAATATTGAAAAGCAGAAAGCCAAATAAAAAGGCACCAACCAGTGATCCAATAAAAAAGGGAAGAAAATAAGCCCAGCGAACATCCTTAACAGCAAAGGCAACCCGTGAGCTATTACTGGCAATCTGGGTAACCGCATGAATGGGTATAATGACTGGAGTAGCAAGAAACAGTGGCATGAGGGCGATCAACATCATACCACCACCAAACCCGGCGATGGCTGCCGTCAACGATGTTATCAATGAAATCAAACCTAACAGTAAATCCGTCACCATTAAGTGCCTTAATATTTTTGCTGCTACCAGATCGTAGATATTATACATACCACTGATGACTGCTGACTGCTGACTGCTGACTGCTGACTGCTGACTGCTGACTGACCAGAGAATACGGGATACCGATTTATTAAATGCTGTGTTACAAAAAAGCCCCGTAAAAAAGGGGCCTGGTTTACCTAAGTATCGAACCGTTACTGGTGTCGACTAAATATTATGACTTGCGGTTCACATTTAATTTGCAGGTGGCGATTCTATGAGACGTGGTTATTTTTCAAGCATAATCCAGATCAGGTTTATCGATTGTTGTTTAAAAAAACAACAAAAAAGGCTGATGCAACAAACTTAATCAGTCACATCAGCCCGGTTAAAATGGAATGGTTCGTAATCAGTCTTTCACTAGTTCTCTACCACGCTGGGCAACACCGGGATAGTCTTCTTCAGGCAAAAACGCAGCAAGTGCCATAAGCTTTTCCCCCAGCGCCTCTTCCGACTCAGCCACCACATTGATATGGCCCATTTTGCGACCAGGACGCTGGGCTTTGCCATACCAATGGCTGGTGACATTAGAAACCGATAATACATCAGCGGGAATATCTGGCTGACCAAGAACGTTAATCATGGCACTTGGCCCGAGAGCTTCCGTTGTACCCAGGGGCAGACCAGCAACCGCTCGCAGATGATTTTCAAACTGACTGCATAGAGTGCCCTGCTGTGTCCAATGACCGGAGTTATGAACACGGGGGGCAATTTCATTAACCATCAGCTTGCCACCCACATCAAAAAACTCGATAGCCAGCACCCCGACATAGTCCATTTCCGAAGCCAGTTTACTGAAGGCATCCACTGCCTGCTGATGAATATCGGTAGAAATGGCCTTCGCCAGAGACAACGTCAACAGACCACCGGTATGCTCATTCTCAGTAACCGGATAAATGGCCATATTGCCAGCTTTATCCCGGACGCCAATAACAGACACCTCTCGTTGAAAGGGAATCATTTTTTCAGCAATAATGGTGTTCGGTGCGTCAGCGCTGCCAGCAGCCAGAAAGTCCGACATTTCCGACCAGATCTGCTCAACATTGCTGTCGGCCTTGACCCGCCACTGCCCCTTACCATCATAACCCGCCTGACAGGTTTTAATCACCAGAGGCAGGCCCAGGCTCTCAATAGCACTGTCCAGGTGGGAGCGCTCAGTGATAAGCTGGTAGGGTGCACAGGGCACACCGGTTTTATCCAGCAACCCTTTCTCTATACTGCGGTCACCACCAGCTTTAATGGCCTGTTTACCCGGGTAAAACTTCCCGGAAGCCGCACATAGGGTGAGCACATCATCGGGAATATGCTCAAACTCAGCGGTAATGGCATCACACTCAGCAATGGCATCCGAAAGGCTCTGATCTCTGACATCGAGCGTTAAAGGATGCATTAACTGTCTGGAGCCAACATCATAGGAAATGATATTGATGTTCAGCGGTGCCCCCGCAAGGCTCATCATACGTGCAAGCTGGCCGGCACCTAACACTAGAATGTTCATACTGCTCTCATATCACTCGGCAGGGTCTGGATTGGCTAATACGGTTTCAGTTTGCTGTTTTCTGAACTCATCAATTTTAGCCTGCAACTCAGGCTGCTGACAGCCAAGGATCTGCGCCGCCAGCAGGCCTGCATTGGCAGCTCCGGCCTCTCCGATAGCCAGAGTCCCCACAGCAACTCCTTTCGGCATTTGGCATATAGATAATAAGGAATCGATACCGTTCAGTGCCTTGGACTTAACGGGAACCCCCAGTACCGGCAGGCTGGTAAACGCGGCTGCCATTCCGGGTAAGTGTGCAGCCCCTCCTGCCCCGGCAATAATGACCTTAATGCCACGAGAAGCCGCTTGCGAGGCGTATTCAGCCAGTAATTGTGGAGTGCGATGGGCAGAAACCACCGTTTTTTCGTAGTCAATCCCGAATCTTTCGAGCATTTCAGCCGCATGCTGCATCGTAGGCCAGTCGGACTTGGACCCCATAATAATGCCAACAGTCATAACCACTCCTTTATTCTGAGCGGGCAATAATAGCATATATAATAGGTTTGACTTCAGGGAAAACAGCGCATATCACGACCAGCTCCCACGCATAAGAACGATTTGGTGGTTCATAGACAGAGTCCCCTTTAAACTGCAGCACCCTTATGAAACGTAAAAACAGTTTCTTCCATCCCAGCAATCAGGGGCATACCTTTGGTACCGTTCAGTATCTAGACCATCGCATAATTGGATGATTAAGCCATCTTGAAATGGGCTCTCATGATGGCAACAGACCTGCTCACTCTTCACCTCTTTTAGTGATGGAAAATCCTAAAAAGATTCCACCGATAAGTAACCCCAGCCCTAACCATAAGCTCATTGGAAGTTCGGTTTGAACATTCCTCCGTATTTCAAGATGAGCGCTACTGACCCTAGCCTGGCGATTCAGTAGCCCAGTTTCCCAGTGATAAGTTGATTTCCTGGGGATTGAGAAGGCATCGATAGAATGAATGCGTCGCTGGGTACGGGATAACTCATTGGCCGGGATATCCTTACTTTCGCGACGCAGGGTGAGCGCACCACTTTGCGAAAGCACCTCATTATTTTGGTCATCCTTGATGTCGATTGTGTAACTGTAAAACCTGACCGCTTCGCTTTTTGTTCGACTGATAAATTCTGTATTCAATATCACCCGGACGGGGCTCATATCCGGAGTAAGCTCCACCGTACCTTCTGTATCACCGGCAATTTCCAAAGGAATAGTTTGAGCAACTTCACCAGACTGGATGTACATTGATCCGCTGTAAACAATCAATACCAGCCCAATGACCATTATTAGAATTGTTATCCATTTCATAGAGCTATCAGTCCCTGATCCCTGTTATGTGATCCAACTTCACAGTTCCAACAACAATTCACTATAACAGGTACGCAGAAAAAGTAATCAGCATCTTTGCGTGCTCAATATATGCAAAGATGCTGAATCAAGGATTGGCCGGGCTAATGAGCTTATTTAAAGCCTGGTTAACCTTTACAGATATAGTCTATGGAAAGAAAAAATAATAAAGGACGCCCATGAGAAACCTTATTCTCAGCCTCATCCCTGTCATGGCCCTCTTCAGTCTTACTGGATGCCAGAAAGAAACCACCAGCCACAATGAAGAAGTTGTTCCGGCATTACTGCAACAAAAAGCGTTCAACTCGAACCTCGCCTATGAACTGGTTGAATCCTTAACCGTTGAGGTAGGCCCAAGACTCGCGGGCAGTGAGAAGGACCCCATCGCGGTAGAGTGGGCAATCAAACAGTTAACATCGCTGAATTTTGACCGAGTCTACAAAGAACCTGTCCAGGTACCGGTATGGCAACGGGGTGACGCCAAAGCATCAATAACATCCCCTTACCCACAACCACTGGTAATTACTGCGTTAGGGGGCAGTGTTGGTACCCCACCTGACGGTATTATCGCAAGTATTGCTCGATTTGATTCGCTGGGATCCCTGGAGAAAGCCACGCCTGAAGAGGTGTCTGGCAAGATAGTGTTTATTGACCAGCTGACTGAGCGTCACAAAACCAGCAAGGGGTATGTAAAAAGTGCAGCTGCCCGCTTACATGGAGCATCTGTTGCCGCTCACAAAGGAGCACTGGCTGTTATCAATCGCACCGTTGGTACCAGCCGGAACCGGATTGCCCAGACAGGCATGGTGAAATACCAGGATGGAATCAATAAAATCCCGGCAGTGGCAATATCCTCTCCAGATGCAGAATTAATCAATGCCATGCTCTGGCGAAGCAATGATGTGAAGATAAAACTTCACCTTTCTTCAAAATCCATGGGATTCACCACATCTTTCAATGTCATTGCTGAAGTAACTGGTTCAAACAAGCCTGAAGAGATAGTGTTAATCAGTGCACACCTGGACTCCTGGGATGAAGGCACTGGAGCCAGCGATGATGGCGCAGGCATCGCCATTGTCACCGCTGCCGCAAAGCTGATTCAGGATCTGCCGACCAAACCTGCACGCACTGTCAGAGTGGTGCTCTATGCAGCGGAAGAGGTGGGATATTTTGGCGCTAGGGCCTATGCCAAAGAGCATCAGGCCGAGCTTGATAAACACTATATTGCAGCCGAATCTGACTTTGGTGCCGCTCCTGTATACCAAATTGATTTTGGGATTAATAACGCTAATTTTGCAGAAGTTATTCAACTGGTTCAGCCGATGACAGCTAATGGTATTGCCCTGGGTAATAACAGCTCAACGGGAGGGCCCGACGTATCGTTCCTTCATAAAAAAGGTGTGCCGGTTGCCTCGTTAAGACAGGATGGTACTGATTACTTTGACTACCATCATTCACCCAATGACACTTTAGACAAAATTGATCCAAAAGCACTGCAGCAGAATGTAGCTGCCTATGCTCAGTTTGCTTATTTAATGGCCCAGTCTGAATTTGATTTACGCCCTATAACTGCTGATTGATCAAACTGATTTCTAACAGACCTGAGAAGAGCTGCCCCGATTTTTTTGGGGGGCAGCTTAAACTTCTATATACTCTTCAGCAATTAATCATATGGTGCATACAAATGCCCAGGACTCGTCGCTACCCGGTTCACTAGTAGTCCACCATTTAGCCTTGTAGACACTGCCGTTATGGATAACCTGGTCCCCGCCATTGGCATTGCTGCCATTAGCCCAGTTGGGATAGGTGCTCAAGCCGGAAGTATCAACACCCAGATCACTGCAGAGCTCGCCACCACCACCAGGGCCACCATTGAGATCTGCCAATGGCAGCTCAGGATATTCTGACTTCAGGGCATAATCCTGACCATTGATGTTGACAGTCCAGACCTGTGGGCCAGTAACAGGCAGATAATAATTCAGTGTCAGTTCAACACTCTCACCATCGCCAAGGTTCTGCCAGCCGGGCAGGCTAAAGGAAACCCGATGGAACTCATTTTCAAGGCCACCAATATTATTACCACTGGCATTGGCGCCACTTTCCACCACTTCCAGCTTGAAGCCACTCTGGTCAGAAATAAATTCTGAGGTTGAGGTAGGCATATCAAAAAGGAACTCAGTACCACCAGGTAGTGCAACACCTGACTGGTTAGTGATCTTCAGGGTCGGGTTCAATGGATAGTTTTGATCCCCTTCCTTAAAGCCATAAACCTCAACCACAATCTCAACAGCTTCATCAGGTATTACTCGATCTGTACGACGATCACCGTATGGGGTTGCATTAACAAACTGTTCATAGGCCAACGAGGTCAATGTTGTACCAAAGCCATACTCCCCTTTCTCTGTATCCCAGCCGTAATCTCCAGCCAGCTCCCAGAACATGATGCCGCCAATATTATTATCAATCACGTACTGGACTTTGGTTCTCATGGACTCTTCATCTTCCATGGAGAGGAAGACCTGCTTATCGGCATTCCATAGCCAGGGTGCCACAGCTACGCTGTCGTAGTAGCGTTGGTAGCGGCCTGTGAGCTGATGATCCGGATTACTCTCCGGGTTCAACCCCCAATCCCTGAGATAACCTGGCACAATATTCCGCTCAAGGTTTTTGGCATGCCACAGCGGGTTGGAACCAGCCCCCATCTCATCGCCATTTTCATCCTTATCATGCCACATGTTGTCAATGCCGGTAGCACCGAAACCACACATGGCACTGCCACCCGTACCAACCGGACAGTCCACCTGGTTTGGCAATGGTCCACGACCATTCAGGCCATAGTCACCACCAGTTACCCCCTGCCAGCCACGGGTATAATACGGAACACCGATATTGATTCGACCGGCCTGCATGGCACCGCGGAAATATTTCACCGCCCAGTCGGTATTCAGGTAGCCGATACCGCCATACTGCTCAGTGCCATAAACGTTAGCGGATGCCAATTCCGCATCTTCACCGGTGTCAAACAGTGCCGCGTTATGTCCCACATACTCATTCCAGGCACCGTGCAAGTCATAAGACATGATGTTCACATAGTCCAGATACTGAGTGATCTGAAAGGTTTCCATGCCTCGGAGCAGATAACCTGAGGATGGAGACGCAATGGTCAGCATATAGTGCTTGCCATCTTCTGCACCCGCAGCATCAAGTTTCTCACGGAGTGTTTTCATCAACTCAACGTAGGAGTTCATCAGACTGCCACGCAGGGCGTTGGCAATACCGAAGTCCATAGGGTTACCTGCATCGTTCATTGATGTCGGGTATTCATAGTCAATATCAGCACCATCAAATCCGTAGTTACGCAGAAACTCGACCACAGAATCAGCAAATGTGTTAATTCCCTGATAATTAATGGAGCCATCGGTATTAGTGGTCATGGTGTAGAAACCACCACTGTCGACACGATCGCCATTGTCGTCAAAGTAACCACCGGTTTCCGCCCAGCCACCAACAGAAATCAGAGTTTTGACATCGGGATACTTCTGCTTGTATTTATTCAGCAGATTAAAATGTCCTTTGTATGGATAGTCCAGTGACATCTCTGCACCTTCTACACCAGGCCACTCCATTCCCGTAGCCGGATTTTCCGGATTACCCGGAGTGCCGACGGAAATACGGTTCTGACCGTTAACATGAGCAAATGCATAGTTAATGTGGGTGAGTTTATCCCAGGGTATATCATCGACCAGATAGGCGGGCTGCCCATTGGCGCCATTACGCCAGGCAGTGAAGTAACCAATAATCCGCCGAGGGTGATCAGCCCCCATTTTCTCCCTGCCCTGATCATCGTATACAGTACAGTAAGGTGTGCTGACACCCGGTGTCTGATACAGACCATCGGGGCGGCAGTTGCTGTCACCCGGTGGGGGAGGAACCACTTCACCAACATTGACTACGACGGTTTTTGAGGTGCTGGAGCCATTGTCGTTATCAGTAGCTACCGCTTTGATTTGCTGACGCCCTTCGGCAGCGACCCACTCCAGTGAGAAGGGTTCGGTACTGTCTTCTCCCAGAAGAACACTGTTGGCATAAAACGACACTTTACTGATAGTACCATCATGGTCACTGGCATCAGCGGTTAGAACCACCTTATCTCCCTGCTGGTATTCGGCACCATCAACCGGGGAGGTCAGGCTGACTTGTGGTAACTGGTTCTGCTCTACCGCCGAAACCTCAACAACCGCTGCAGAAGAGCTGCTGCTGGCACCCTTATCATCAATAGCTCTGGCGGAAATTGCATGGGAACCTACAACCGCACTCCAGCTCAGAGAGTAAGGTGCAGTGACATCAGCTCCTGCTAGAGCATTATTGACATAGAACTCAACTTTGCTGACAGAACCATCTACATCAGATGCATTTGCACGCAGTAATACGGAATCACCTTCAGCGTAGACAGCACCATTTACTGGAGAAATAAGAGTGACCTGAGGTGGTTGGTTCTCTGTCGGAGGCGGTTCAGTCCCCCCACAACTACCCAGTAAAGTCCATTCCTGATAAGCCGATGAAAACTGTTCGGGATTATTTCCTTTCGTCCACCAATTTGCCTGATAGGCTTTGCTATTATGCTGAACACGATCACCGCTGTTATAGACGGTAGTCGACTCCCATGAACTGAGGGGTGAACAATCGTAAGCTAATGCCGAAACCGACGTCACCATGGCCAAACTGCTCAGCGCAAACAAGCTGGATAGTCTAAACATGAAGAGTTTCCCTGAAAATGTTATAGAATGTTCCATTCCTTATGAAACCGATTTCTGTAACCGGTTTCATTAATAGCTATTACATTCTCAGAAGTGTTAGATTCAGGCAATACATTAAAATGTGAAGTCGATTACGAATTCAGGTAAATGTCAGTAGTCAGCCATGAAAAAACCATTTGAATCCGGAGATCGGGTCACCACCCACTTCTATCCGGTCCAGAAAAACCGACCTCGTACGGTAATTCGCTGTTATCGATCCATTGACTGTCCATCCGGGTGGCTGGTTGATACAAAAGACGACAAAGGTAAAATGTTAAAAGCACTGGATGCAAAATGGTTCACTGCCGTTAATCAGGCATAACAGATCGATAAACGTTATGCCCAAGCATCTGGTGTTTTTAATACTTGCTTGACATTGGCTGGATAACTTTTGGAACTTGATGTTCTTTGACTTGTTAGACGTCGTTCTTTTGAGTCACGCTGATGGCGTCATCCCAGGGGCGATTCTCTATATGGAAATGAAATCGTTCAGAATACTATTGAGAAGGAATGTACTCAGCAGTTTGTGCTCATCGAGCTCTCTAACTACCGTAGTAAACATGGCAGGATAAGCGTCAGAGCACGGTGAAATGACGAGCCATTGTTTGTAATGCCAGAGCAATAGCGTAGTCAATTGGTATTATTATTCAGCTTGATGTTGAGACCGTATATAAGCCAAAAAGCAAGCGCCTTAGACTCAAGCAACTCTAAAAATAAATGAATAAAACGAATTTGGTAGTCGGTACTGGACTTGAACCAGCGACCCCCACCATGTCAAGGTGGTGCTCTACCAACTGAGCTAACCGACTATATCGACATGCCCCTGGACAGGAACACGAAAAAACAAACTGGTAGTCGGTACTGGACTTGAACCAGCGACCCCCACCATGTCAAGGTGGTGCTCTACCAACTGAGCTAACCGACTGAAGTGGTGCATATATTATCAATGCGGCTAAAAAATGCAACACTCCAATCAGGTTAATTCTAACAGGATAAATACCTATTCTCAGTGTTTGAGAACCTGCTCTCTCAATGCTGTAATTTCATCTCGGACGGCAGCCGCCTGCTCAAACTCCAGATTACGGGAATGTTCCATCATTTTCGCTTCCAGCTTTTTGATGGTGGCAGTCATCATTTCAGGCGTCATGGGTACCTGGTAATCAGTCCTGGGCTCTGCAACACCCTTCTGAGCTTTACTACCCTTCTTCCGCCCAATAACAACGGCACCCTCAAGAATATCCGCAACCGACTTAAAGACACCTTTTGGAGTAATTCCGTGCTCTTTATTAAAAGCCACCTGCTTCTCACGACGCCGCTCTGTTTCACTGATCGCCCGTTCCATGGAACCGGTAATACGGTCACCATAAAGAATAGCCCGACCATTAATATTCCGTGCCGCACGTCCAATGGTCTGAATCAGCGATCGATCAGAACGAAGAAATCCTTCCTTATCCGCATCCAGGATAGCTACCAGTGATACCTCAGGCATATCAAGCCCCTCACGGAGCAAATTGATCCCTACCAACACATCGAAAGCGCCAATTCGCAGGTCACGAATAATCTCCACCCGCTCTACGGTATCAATGTCTGAATGGAGATAGCGAACCCGTACACCCTGTTCATGGAGAAACTCGGTCAAGTCCTCTGCCATTCGCTTGGTCAGTACCGTAACCAGGACCCGCTCTTTTTTGGCAACGGTCTTGTTAATTTCGGTGATCAGATCATCTACCTGCGTGGTAGCCGAACGCACTTCAATTTCCGGATCTACCAGCCCCGTTGGCCTGACCACCTGCTCTACGACCTGTCCCTGATTTTCTTCCTCATACTTACCTGGTGTAGCTGATACGAAAATGGTCTGAGGTCTTCGTCCCTCCCACTCTTCGAATTTCATGGGTCGGTTGTCCAGTGCAGACGGCAACCGGAAACCATATTCCACCAGCGTTTCTTTTCGGGATCGATCCCCTTTGTACATAGCACCGATTTGCGGCACGGTCACATGGGACTCATCAATGACCAGCAGTGCATTATCCGGAATATAGTCAAACAGGGTAGGTGGCGCCTCCCCCGGCCTATTACCAGAAAGGTAACGGGAGTAGTTTTCAATACCCGTGCAATAACCCAATTCAATCATCATTTCCAAATCAAACTGAGTCCGCTGCTCAAGGCGCTGAGCCTCTACCAACTTATTGTTATCTCTCAAAGCTTTGAGTCGATCAGCGAGCTCAACCTTAATGCTTTCCACTGCATCCAGAATGGTTTGTCGGGGCGTAACATAATGAGTTTTCGGGTAAATCGTGGCTCTGGGGAGCTTTCTCAAGACCTCACCCGTTAACGGGTCAAATTCACTGATGGACTCCAGCTCCTCATCAAACAATTCAAGCCGGATAGCTTCTTTTTCTGATTCCGCCGGGAACACATCGATGACATCACCCCGCACCCGGTAAGTCGCCCTGCGAAAATCTGCATCATTACGGGTATATTGCAGTTCAGCCAGCCGACGCAGAATGGTTCGCTGATCAACAATATCGCCTCGATCCAGATGCATCATCATTTTCAGATAGGACTGAGGATCTCCCAAACCATAAATGGCAGACACTGTAGCCACAATAATGGCATCATCACGCTCCATTAACGCCTTGGTTGCAGAAAGGCGCATCTGCTCAATATGTTCATTAACAGAAGCGTCTTTTTCTATATAAGTATCCGAGGTCGGGACATAGGCTTCCGGCTGATAATAGTCGTAGTAGGAGACAAAATACTCAACCGAATTATCGGGAAAAAATTCCTTAAACTCGCCATAGAGCTGGGCGGCCAGCGTTTTATTGTGGGCCATGATGATGGTTGGCCGCTGAATTTTCTCAATCACATTGGCAACGGTAAAGGTCTTGCCTGAACCAGTCACACCCAGCAACGTCTGACAGGCCAGACCAGACTCAATACCCTTAACCAGCTGGTCAATAGCTACAGGCTGATCACCTGCCGGACTGAAGCGGGAAGATACCCTGAACGCTCGACTCATATCACCCTTCACTTGTTAACTAATATCTTACTTCCGCAATGGGCATTTGATTGTGTATGATGCATCTGTTGCCCAAATGGCGGATAGTCACTACTGTTCACTGTTATACTACAGTGCCGGATAGATGTTTACCTCCACAGGCGCAAAAAGCCTGAAGCGAAATAAGAAACTTTTGACCAAGCAGGCACATAAAAAGCAAGGCAAATGTTTCTCAACAAAAGGCGAAGGCAAACCGTATTACAATTCTCTACATGGCTTTTCATGTAGCTCTCTACGCAATAACCATAAACGAGGAACACTGTGACTGGTCATCCATCCCAACGCGTGCAAATGGTCAAGCCCTCTCCTACCCTGGCAGTGACCGCCAAGGCAGCAGAACTGAGAGCAGCAGGACATGATATTATTGGCCTGGGCGCTGGCGAACCTGATTTCGACACTCCGGAACATATCAAGGCAGCAGCGGTCAAGGCGATTGCTGATGGTAAAACCAAATATACTGCCGTGGATGGAACCACAGAACTCAAGCAAGCCATTATTGATAAATTCCAACGGGATAACAGCCTGAGTTACACGCAGAGCCAGATCCTGGTCTCCTGTGGTGGCAAGCAGAGCTTTTTCAATCTCGCACTGGCGCTATTAGATAAGGGTGATGAAGTCGTCATTCCTGCACCTTACTGGGTATCCTATCCAGACATGGTCGTTATTGCTGAAGGTGTACCGGTCATCGTAGAAGCCGGACTGGAAAATCGCTTCAAGATTACCCCCGAACAACTGGAAGCAGCCATCACCGAGAAGACCAAACTGGTGGTTCTGAACAGCCCATCCAACCCTTCAGGCACAGCCTACAGCCGGAAAGAACTGGAAGCCCTTGGCGAAGTTCTCAAGAAATACCCGGATGTCATGGTGGCCACGGATGACATGTACGAACACATCCTCTGGACCGAGGAACCATTCTGCAACATCCTGATGGCCTGCCCTGAACTCTATGATCGTACTATTGTTCTCAATGGTGTATCCAAAGCCTACTCCATGACGGGCTGGCGCATTGGTTATGCCGGTGGTCCTGAGTGGCTGATCAAGAACATGAAAAAGATCCAGTCTCAAAGTACATCAAACCCCTGTTCCATTGCCCAGGCAGCAGCGGTTGAAGCCCTGAATGGCTCACAGGATTGCGTCAAAGACATGCTCAAAGTGTTCAAAAAGCGCCACGACTATGTTGTGGGCCGTCTGAACCAGCTGCCCGGCGTCAGCGCCATTGAAGGTGACGGCACCTTCTACGCTTTTGCCGATTTCAGTGACGCCATGAAAACAATGGGCTTTGAGAAGGATACCGATCTCGCCGCTCTGTTCCTGGAGAAAGGTGTAGCCCTGGTTCCAGGCTCTGCATTTGGCTCTGATGGATGCATGAGGCTTTCATTTGCTACCAGCGATGAGGCTCTTGAGAAAGCACTGGATCGCCTCCAGGCGGCTCTTTCCTGATCACCTCCCTCATCTGTTACTGAGTACCACTCTGGCACTCAGTAACTTGACAGGCATATTAAGAACGGTATTATTGACAACACACTTCTGATCCCCGATAGCTCAGTTGGTAGAGCAAATGACTGTTAATCATTGGGTCGCTGGTTCGAGTCCAGCTCGGGGAGCCAATTATTTATTAATTATCCTTTTTAGTTCCTGCATCCAATCCTTCCTCTCCAGTTTCAACCTGATTGCCTATTGTCTTCGGCGAGCTGCTGTTCTTCACCAACACCATCATTGCCACCTGAAACTCTCGAGAACATGGTTTTAGCACCATCCACCAAATCATTCACATTCGCTTTAGCTTGCTCAACCATTCCATGAAATCCTCTTGGCTGAACGCCAACGAAAAGCCTCATCTCACCAGTACTCTCCTCTGATGCAGATTTGGTGGTCAAGGCTTTGGATATGGCTTACCAGCTAAGGGGAAAGCCTTGCAAAGTGCTGTTCCACTCGGAACAAGGGAGTCAGTATACAAGTCTTAAGTTCAGACAGCGTCTGTGGCGCTATCGTATGACTCAAAGCATGAGTCGGCGAGGGAGTTACTGGAACAACTCCCCAATGGAACGTTTGTTTAGAAGCTTGAAAACTGAATGGGTGCCGTTGATTGGCTACATGTCGCTGGCTGAGGCCAGAAAAGATATTGGTCATTACCTGATGGAATACTACAACTATCAACGGCCACATCAATATAACGATGGTGTTCCTCCAGCCCTGGCAGAGGAACAAACTAAGTTACAGTCCGGAATTGGTTGACCACTACAGGCATTATCTGGAGAAAACAATAACAGTTGATGGGCTCTTTTGAAAAGTGAGTGGGTAACGCTGTATTCTTAATCCAATACTCTGCATGACATCACAGGCCTGAAGACACTCATGGAAGAATTGTTTCAGAATGCCCTTGGAATCAGTTATCCCTGGTACATTGAGTCAATTGAGTTCAATACTGAACAATCCAGATTGGATATTTTTCTTAACTTTCAGCGAGGGGCAACCTTCAAAGATAACAGTGAGGATGATCCTTCTGGCAAGGAGTACCCAGCATACGATACCTTTCAGAAAGAATGGCGGCATATGAACTTCTTTCAACATGAATGTTATCTTCATGCACGCGTACCAAGGATCGAGCGGGATGATGGGAAGTTCCGCCTGATCCCTCCTCCCTGGAGTGGCAAACTCAAAGGGCTCACAC
>OODV01000477.1 GCA_900299555.1 uncultured Endozoicomonas sp. | reverse complement strand
TCAGTCCTTTGACAACAGGTTTCAGGAAAATATCAATTGGTGTGGTGAAAGACAGTTAGTAGCTGTGAAAATAGAGTTCTATTATTTCAATCATTCAGAGAGAGTCCACATCGATACTCATTACCAACTAGCCAAATATATAACCGCATTAGACGACCGCTTCTAATTCGGCTTCACGCATTAAAACATAACCATTATCCTGTAAAGCCCACAACTCTTTATGGATTAAACCACTTGCTTTATTCATCGTCCAGCTACCTCGCAATATGATTTGGTCACCAGCTACCCTCGTCATCTGAATACCAAAATACTCCAGTACTTTGAGATCTTGGTCAATCAAACTTTGCCAAAACGCCTTGATTTCATCGACACCTGAATAAGAACCAAAAGGTGAAATATGTAATACTGCATTTTTTTCATAAAAAGCGGAAAATCCGATAAGATCACCAGAATTAAAGGCCATTCGCCACGCTCTGCTGGCTGATTCCACCGCTGGAAATATTTCATTGATAAGCATCATACATCACGACTAAAGTAATTTTTCACTAATTGAATATATTTAAACTTCTTCTAAACCATCTCTTGGGTAATCTCTACCCGAATGACGATCTCTAGATAAGCACTTTGAGTTACAACACCTTTCTATAATAACAATTAGAACAGTAAAGCCAAGGATTAGAAGAGGACCATACAGCAGGGGTAATTGCTCAAAAAGTGTTGGTAAAACCTTCGTCCATGTCCCCATAGACAGCCTTTTTAATGAACTCGCTTAATCGTGGTATCACGTTATAACCATTCAACCTGTCTCGAAGGTAACTCCAGAACGAAATCTCATGGAGTCGGCACATTTTCTTTAGGCTGGCAAACATGTCCCGGGCCTGTCGGCCCGCCTCGCTTCGAGTGCCTCCGCTGATTTTTCTTCGTTTTACGTGCTCCCTGATTTGGCTCTCGCTCAGGTTGTTATGCAATGGCAAATAGGGGTCATCCAGAACCGCCAACAGCTCGGGTTCCTTAACAGCAAGGTTACTCAATGCCTCACGCAATTCGCTGCACTCAACCCTGGTTTGTACCAGCTGACGGAAGTGTTGACGGACAGAGCTGGCACGCTTGTCATCTGGTGCAGCTTTGAATGCCTTAAGCTCACGATACAGATCCCAGAACCGGCAAAGCAGTTGGTATTGTTCTTCAACTTGTTCCTTATTGACTGGAATGACTCGCTCAATGGGGCGCCCAGCATGAAGCCAACAACCGGAGCGGATAAAAACATCAAATTGACCGGCACCATCACTATGGATAGGAAGATCAGAACGAACACCATGGGAAAGCAGGCTTCCGTATAACATCGCTTCTGAAGCTTTTTGTCTGAGCCTTGGTTTTGTCAGACCGCAATCATCCAGAAAGGCATCCCAGGACTCACGGTTGAAGAAATGAACACCAAGACACTCCTGAAAGACCTTACGCCACTTGGCTGGGCAATTATGATCTTCCAGGTACGACATCGCATGTTCATTAAGAACGAGCGTGGTCCATGGGCGATGAAGCAGGCTTAAAAAGTTCTCTCTGCTTTTACTCTCGGTGCTGCCAAACCAAGCAAATTCAGGGCTACCAATAAATGTACAATACCCATTCTGTCCCTGATGACGAGCTCCAGTATCATCCACTTGCAGGTAAGGGCAGTGGAATAAACCCGTTGTAAGCAGATCATCTTTTTCCGCATGGAAGTCATCATGATTAAGAGTGAGTAAGTTACTGAGCTCGCCAGCTGATATGGAAACACCACGATCCCACAGGGACTCCAGCAGTTGCTGTTCGGTAACTCCACATGCATGATGCTGGTGAAGCACATAACTTCGTAGCTCTGGGCCAAAGTGATACCCCTGCACTGACTCTGGTAGACGACCAGAGATGGAGTCGCCGTCAGGTGTAACCCAGTGCTCAAGTTCATATTGGATAAGACTGACGGTAAATGGCTCTTTTGAAAAGTGAGTGGGTAACGCTGTATTCTTAATCCAATACTCTGCATGACATCACAGGCCTGAAGACACTCATGGAAGAATTGTTTCAGAATGCCCTTGGAATCAGTTATCCCTGGTACATTGAGTCAATTGAGTTCAATACTGAACAATCCAGATTGGATATTTTTCTTAACTTTCAGCGAGGGGCAACCTTCAAAGATAACAGTGAGGATGATCCTTCTGGCAAGGAGTACCCAGCATACGATACCTTTCAGAAAGAATGGCGGCATATGAACTTCTTTCAACATGAATGTTATCTTCATGCACGCGTACCAAGGATCGAGCGGGATGATGGGAAGTTCCGCCTGATCCCTCCTCCCTGGAGTGGCAAACTCAAAGGGCTCACAC
>OODV01000192.1 GCA_900299555.1 uncultured Endozoicomonas sp. | reverse complement strand
CGTTGTAGAGATAATCCAGCTGAAAGGTCTTGTTGCAACTTCGGCATAGGAACCTTTGGAGCCCTGATCTGGCCTTTCCATTTCTGACAATATCATCAGGTTTACGACAGTGAATACAGACAACTTCAATAAAAGCCATGGCAGTACAGAACAAAAGACTGGCATAGTAGCAGACTTCAGTTTAATTAATAGTCATCAACTCTTCTGAACCTTCATCAACAGTTTGATCACTTGAAAGCAAAAATTCATTTTTCAATGGACGACACCGAGTTTACGGATTATGTTTGCAGCCTTGGAGCTGAGGCATTTACACATGCCAAAGGCAGTAGATACGAATTACAAATTTTTGCAAGAGAAGAGAAATTAATAGAAAGAAATGATCGGCAGATTTAAACCTGCCGATTTTAAACAAATAAACTACCTTTCAATGCGCCAGGTAGTCCCTTCTCTGCCATCCTGCAAAATAATCCCCTGAGCTGCCAGCTCATCACGGATACGGTCGGCTTCAGCAAAGTCTCGACTCTTCTTAGCATCGTTGCGCTGTTGAATCATACCCTCAATCACGGTTTCATCAACATCAGTACCAGACTTCAGGAACGCTTCAGGGTTACGCTGGAGAATACCAAGAACTCCTCCCAGCTTAACCAGCAGCGCCCCCAATGGCAGTGCAGCAGCCTCGTCCTGAGTCCGGACTGTATTAAGATGACGTACCAGCTCAAACAATACTGCCAGCGCTTCTGCCGTATTGAAGTCGTCGTCCATTACTTTGAAGAAACGTTGCTCAAACTCATTATTTTCTGGTACAGCCACACCAGCCAGATCAAACCCCTTAAGAGCCGTATAAAGTCGTTCAAGACGAACACCGGCTTCTTTCAGGCTATCTTCCGAGTAATTAATCGGACTGCGGTAATGACTGGAGATCATGAAGTAGCGAACCACTTCTTCATCGTACTTATCCAGCACTTCACGAATAGTGAAGAAGTTGCCAAGACTTTTGGACATCTTCACATTATCAATGCGAATAGCTCCGGAGTGCATCCATGTATTTACAAACTTTGCGTCGTTGCATGCTTCACTCTGGGCAATTTCGTTCTCATGATGCGGAAATGTAAGGTCAGACCCGCCACCATGAATATCAAACGTATCACCCAGACAGCATTTGCCCATTACCGAGCACTCAATATGCCACCCTGGACGACCATCACCCCAAGACGAAGGCCAGCTAGGCTCACCGGGCTTCGCGGCTTTCCACAGAACAAAATCCAGTGGATCTTCCTTCTGCTCATCCACTTCAATGCGGGCACCAGCTTTCAGATCTTCAAGTACCTTGCCAGAGAGCTTGCCGTATTCGGCAAATTTATGAACCCGGTAATAGACATCTCCATTACCCGGCGCATAAGCAAAACCTTTTTCAATTAATTGCTCGATCATTTCAATCATACCGGGCACAAATTCAGTAGCCTTTGGCTCATGATCTGGCGGTAAGTTACCCAGTCGCTGAAAATCTTCCTGCATGGCAGCGATCATACGACCGGTCAGGGCCATAAAATCTTCACCATTTTCTGCAGCCCTGCGAATGATTTTATCATCCACATCCGTAATATTGCGGACATAGGTCAGGTCGTAACCACGGGCTCGCAGATAACGGGCCACCACATCAAAAGCCGTCACTGTCCGGGCATGACCGATATGACAGTAGTCATAGACAGTCATGCCACAGACGTACATCCTCACATGGTTTCCATCCAGTGGAGTAAACGGTTCTTTCTTTCGGGTCAGGCTGTTATAAATCTGCAGCACTTTGTCTATCCTGTTTGCAATTGCCTGTCAGTTTTGAGGAATGGGAAGTCCGTGTTGCCGTAAAAATGACAACTTGTCCCAATATCCCCGTTGAAACACTATTTTTCCATTCTTGATCTGGAAGAACCCACACCCACGCAAGCCTAACGGATCTCTCCATTCCAGGATCGCCCAGTCACGATCCTGAAAAATATGCTCAACAATACAGACCATTTCAGCAGTGGCAAACTCCTGCTCAAACCGTGAGCGTATCGCCTCTTTACCCACCACTTCATCACTCGCCACCTGGTGATTGATGGCTTCATCCGCATAAAAGCTGGCAACCAATTCAGCATCGGCCTTATTGAAAGCTTCAACCCACGCAGCAACAACGTCCCTGGGCTCCATGACGTACAACCTTTAAGAGTTCCAGAAACATAAGGGGCTCACTCACACCCCTTACTTAATATCAAATCAGCCCTTATTGGCCCAAGTATCTTTGAGACCGATAGTCAGGTTAAACACAGGGTGTTCTGCTGAGTGGTCACAGCGATCAGCCACAAAGTAACCTTCACGCTCAAACTGGAAAGTCTGCTCTGGAGCAGCATTTACCAGCGATGGCTCAATCCATGCCTGCGTCACTTTCAACGATTCAGGATTAATATGGCTGAGGAAGTCCTCTTCACCACGATCCGGAGCGGGATGATTGAACAGACGGTCATAGATTCTCAGTTCTGCCTGCTGGCCATGGGTAGCCGACACCCAATGAATCACACCGCGAGGACGAATACCTTCGGGCGGATCTTCACCGACGGTACCAGGCACATAGGAGGCATGAACCTCGACGATATTTCCACCCTCATCCTTAATCACATCGTCTGCCCTGATCACATAAGCACTTCTCAGGCGGACGTAATCACCGATAACCAGACGTTTGAACTTCTTGCGGGAAAGCGTGGTATCTTCAGTAAAATCTTCCTGATCGATATAGATCTCACGGGTAAACGGCAGGATTCTCTGTCCCAGCTCCGGGCGATTCGGATGCGCTGCTGCCGTCATCTCCTGTACTTCGCCTTCCGGCAGGTTTTGAATCACCAGCTTCAGCGGAGCAAGAACCGCCATGGCACGGGCAGCATTGGTGTTCAAATCATCACGAATGGCATGCTCAAGCATGGATACATCTGCAGTACCATCGGAACGGCTGACACCTACCATCTCGGAAAATCGGCGGATAGAGGCTGGCGTGTAACCACGACGACGCATACCAGAGATGGTCGGCATGCGAGGGTCATCCCAGCCACCCACAACACCTTCGTCCACCAGTTTTTTCAGCTTGCGCTTGGAAGTGACAGTGTAATTCAGGTTGGTCCGTGCAAACTCATACTGTCGCGGCCTTGCAGGTACTGGCAGGTTATCGAGAAACCATTCATACAGAGGACGATGATCCTGAAATTCCAGGGTACAGATAGAGTGAGTAATATGCTCAATGGCATCTTCCTGCCCATGAGCAAAGTCATAGCTGGGGTAAATACACCATTTGTCACCGGTCTGATGGTGAGAGACTTTGCGAATACGATAGAGCACAGGATCCCGGAGATTCATATTGGGACTCTGCAGATCGATTTTCGCCCGCAGGGAAGCCTTACCTTCTTCATATTCACCGGCCCGCATTTTTTCAAATTCGGCCAGATTTTCTTCGACAGACTTGTTTCTGTCAGCGCTCTCAATACCTGGCTTATTAAAGTCACCCCGGTTGATCCGCATGGACTCGGCGTCCTGATGATCAACATAAGCCTTTCCTTCACGGATCAGGTGCAAAGCCCAGTCGTAGAACTGGTCAAAATAACTGGACGCATAACAAACATCTCCGGACCATTTAAAGCCCAGCCAGCGAATATCCTCCTGAATAGCATCCACGTAGACCTGCTCTTCTTTTTCCGGGTTGGTATCATCAAAACGAAGATTACACTCACCCTGATACTTTTCTGCCAGACCAAAGTTCAGGCAGATAGAAGTGGCGTGGCCAACATGAAGAAACCCATTCGGCTCAGGAGGAAAACGGGTATGAATACGACTGACCCGGCCCTCAGCCAGGTCTTTTTCAATAATCTGTTCCAGAAAGTTTCTGGCTTTATCGGTAGCAGTCATTGTCACTGATGCATCTATGAAAGGTTACTGGCGAATACCGGCTATACACCTACGCCATAATCGGCTGAGACTACCATATCTGCAAATGCGGGAAAATAAGTCATTAGCCTACTGGCAGGATTTACTCCATTCATTCCGGGTATTCACTGATATCACGTCATTATTAGTTGTATAAGCTGGTCTGAACACAGGTATTGAGACCTCCATTGATCGAATAGGTTTTACACTAGTACGATAAACACCTAGAATCCGTGATTTTCCTGACCTGCCTGTTAGCTTTGCACACTCCCGCAAGTTATAAGCTTCTCAGGCTGACTGAATCCCTTTTAACAAGAGTGGTGCCCTTATGACAGTTGTATTACACACTAACTTTGGTGATATCAAGCTGGATCTGAACGCAGAAAAAGCGCCAAAAACTGTTGCCAATTTTCTTGAATATGTCAAAAGCGGCCATTTTGATGGCACTATTTTCCACCGTGTGATTGATGGCTTTATGATTCAAGGCGGTGGTTTCGAGCCAGGCATGGTTCAAAAGTCGACCAAAATGCCCATTGAAAATGAGGCTGATAACGGCCTCAAGAACGAAACCGGCACTATTGCCATGGCCAGAACCATGGACCCGCACTCTGCATCCGCCCAGTTCTTTATCAATGTTAAAGACAACCATTTCCTTAATCACAGCGGTAAAACCAATGATGGCTGGGGCTACTGTGTATTTGGGAAGGTATCCGAAGGCATGGACATCGTTAACAAAATCAAGAGCGCCAAAACCACCTTCAAGGCTGGCCACCAGGACGTTCCGGTTGATGACATCATCATTGAGTCTGCGGAAATCCTGGAGCCGGTGGAAGCTGCCTGATGAAGGCTCTGTTTATATCAGACCTTCATCTAACCCCAGAATGCCCGGCAATTGCCCGGGCATTCTGCCATTACCTGACGGATCGCGCCCCCCAGGCGGATGCACTCTATATCCTGGGAGACTTCTTTGAGTACTGGGTTGGGGATGATGCTATGGATGACTTCCAGCACGATATCGCCAAACGGCTGAAAGCGTATACCGATTCTGGAAAAGTGGTTTATCTGATGCCAGGCAACCGGGATTTTGCTATTGGTAAATCTTTCCTGAAAGAAACCGGCATCAAATGGCTGAAAGACCCGACACTCGTCACGATTAACAACCAGAAAATTCTACTGATGCATGGTGATTCCCTGTGCACCCGGGACGAGCAATATCAGCGTTACCGGAAGATTATCCGCAACCCACTGGTGATTGCTGTCTTACGAATGACTCCCCTGTCCTATCGAAAAAATCTTGGGAATAAAATTCGTCAAAACAGCAAAACTGCCAAAGTTGGCAAAACACTGGAAATTATGGATGTTACGCCGTCTGCCGTTATTGAAGTTATGGAGAAATTTCAGGTAGACACCCTGATTCATGGCCATACGCACCGCCCCGACATCCATGAAGTTGCCTTAAAAAAAGGCACTGGAAAGCGCTACGTGCTCGGTGACTGGACCGATAAAGGCTGGGAAATCGAGCTAAATGAGCAGGGGTTGTTCATGAATCAGTTTCCTATTCCAGAATAATCCCCATCTTGAACCACAGAGACCACCAAGCGCATAAAAAGATATAGAGAGCCTTTGCGATCCCTATGGTTTGAACGGTCTCAGACTGGAACCCCGCTGTGGAATCGAAAATTCGGGTCCGGAGACTCAATAGTATCTTGCTCAATTCCTGCAAATAACATCACCCGATCACTAACAGGCCCGGCATTAATGGCTTCAGCAAGCGTCAGATAATCCTGAAAATGTCGACTTTCAGACTTCAGTAGGGACAAATAGAATTTCTTCAACTCATCATCAAGACAGGGTGACAACGCTGCAAAGCGCTCACAGGACCGGGCTTCAATAAACGCTCCCATAATCAGGGTATCGATCAGTTTTTCCGGCTCAAAGGTTCGAATTACAGAGCTTAGCTGACCAGCATAACGACCAGCCCCCAAGTGGATATAAGTAATATTTCTACGTGCCATGATGGCCAGCACCTGCTCATAATGCCTGAGCTCTTCTCTGGCTAATCTGGACATTTTATTCAAAAGGCTGAACTGATCTTCCGATTTAAGCTGCCGCCTTGCTTTATCTTCATTTTTATCACGAGCTGAAGCAAACTGACCGGTACGATAACGGCTCATGATTGCAATGGCACTTTGAGCAGCCTTCAACTCGTTATTCGCATGATCAATCAGAATCAAAGAGAGATTTTCTGGCTTTCTGGCCTCTTCGACCCACACTTCAGGCGTTGGGCAGGGTAAGAATTCAAGAATATGGGAAATATCGATCATAACTGGCTCACTTTACTGAGCCAGTATGTTAACACAGTCAAAATTCAGCAGTGGAGATTCATGGCAGGTATTTATAACGAAGTATCAAGCGCTTTCTTTTTATTATTGAGCATATTATCCAGCAATCCCATAAAGAAAGCTGAGGCAACAAACGTCAGATGCATCAAAACAGCCCACATAAGCTTATCATTAGGCACATTATTGGCGTTCATGAAAACTTTGAGTAGATGAATTGAAGAAATGGCAACGATGGAAGCAGCTACCTTCGCCTTAAGAGAGCCGGCATCCATTTTCCCTAACCAGCTTAATTTATCGGTCTCTTCGGCAATATCAATTTTAGAGACAAAATTTTCATAGCCTGCATACATGACCATCACGATCAGCCCACCCACTAGAGCAACATCAATCAGAGTAAGCGCCTTAAGGGTCACGTCATTCTCATTCATATGGGAGACGTTTAACAGGAGATAAGCAGCACTTTGAAAAAACTCAATCAGCAGCGCCACAAGAACAAGGCTTAACCCGAGATAAATCGGAGCAAGCAGCCAACGGGCAGAATACAGCAGTTTCTCAAACAATCTTTCCATAAGTAGCTAAACCAGTAGAGCCAATCAGTAAAATTTTTTTCAGTATATTATCACATTTGCCCATGAGGGAATTATATATAGACACATTGGATAAAACGACAGAGAACAACTAAATTGCACGCGTGTTAACACTACCTTTTCCTTAAATGTGGAATAGCGCTATGAACAGATTACTTATTGCATCAATCCCTTCATTAGTATTATCTCAAGCACTAGTCACTAACGCGGGTATAACAGAAAAAACCATTCTGGACCAGCAGGCAGCCTCGGGAGGTAAAAAAGCTTATATACAGATACTTGAGCCTACTGTTGAGCAAAGGCTGCAAGGCAGTGGACTGATCACACAGACACCAGAGCAAGGTGAAGTTGTTCTTACAGACAAGCATAATACCCAGTATTACGGGACATTCCTGTTGGGGTCCCAAAACCAGATATTCACTGGAGTGCTGGATACCGGATCAAGCAATATCTGGACACCGGGAAAAAGCTGCCTCACACCAGGCTGTGAAGGCAAGGAAAAGTTTGACCCCGATCTAAGCCAGACATTCTCAACCAGTGATCAGCCACTCTCCATACATTACGGAACGGGCAGTATGCAGGGTTATGTTGGCTATGACACAGTTACATTTGGGGGAATCAGTGTCACTAACCAGGGTATAGGCCTGGCCAACCAGCTTTCGGACAATTTTCAGAATTCACCCTTCGATGGCATCTTTGGTCTTGCCTACAAATCCATTGCCAGCGATCAGGTTACTCCGTGGATGGACAATGCCGTTGCACAAGGACTCATCCCCAAAGCCATGTTCTCATTTTATCTATCAAACTCCCCGGGCAATGGGGCCGGCCGGCTCATCATCGGCGAACCTGACCCTGACTATTACCAGGGAGATATTACCTGGCACTCCCTGCAATCTCTTGAGACTGGTAGCCCTATCGATTTTTATTACAACATTGCCTTCGATGGTATAGCTATTAATTCAGACAGCATTCCTCTGACCTGCCAGTCTCAGGGCAACTGTAGAGCCATCATTGACTCTGGCACCTCACTGATTGTTGGTCCGGCCAATGATATTGCCAGCATCCAAAATGCCTTGAATATTAACCCGGATTGTTCAAACCTTGATGAACAGCCAGACCTTGTCTTCACCATTGGTGGCACAAAGTACACAGTACCGCCTGAGTTCTACATAGTTAAGCAAGTTGACTGGTGGGATCAGGAGCAGTGTACCGCAGGGCTCGCACCGGGAAACCAGGATTTCTGGATCTTTGGGGATGCCTATATGCGGGGATTCTATGTTGTCTTTGATAAAACTGATAGCCAGATTGCTTTTGCCAAACTGGCAGATGAGCTAAGGGCACCTCAGGAAATGCGAAAGCACTTCACATCACACCCCATGATCGTCTCAGGCCCGATGCAGTAATAGGAAAAAGAAAACCGCTGGCAGAAAGCTGACAGCGGTTTTCTATTCAACGAGCATTTAAGGCATTAAAAATGGTAGGCTACACCTGCCATATAGACCCAGGGATCGAGAGATACGTCGATTTTGTAATCACCGGACCCATCTGCATTTTTAAAGGTTCCGGTGGTATCAATATCCATATACCAGACAGCAGCATTCAAACTCCAATTATCCGCAATCTGGTAATCAAAACCAGCCTGAGCCGCCAAACCGAGCGAATCATCCAATTCGAGACTACCAAAAGTGGCATCGGCTCCATTAACAAATTTCTCACTGAAAAAGATGGTGTAATTCAAGCCAAGGCCAACATAAGGCTGGAATGCAGAATTGTTCTGCATGGGGTAGTATTGAAGAGTCAGTGTTGGCGGAAGATGTTTAACGTCGGCAAAGTCATTCAGGCCAGAAAGCCCACCCTTGCCCTGCAACTTATGCGAGAAAGGCGTTGCCGCCAGCAACTCAATACCAATATTATCCAGATCCATATAGGTCAAAGATAAGCCCAGCTGGGAATCATTATTAACATCTACTTTCTGATCAGCTTGTTCAACGCCACCTGCATACAGATTACCGCTATCAACATCCGGATTAACACTGGCCAGGCCTGCACGAACAATAAAGTCACCAGCTTCATAAGCCTGTACAGCACCAGATAACAAGGCAGTTGCACTGACAATAGCGAGCGAAAGAGATTTGATCTTCATTCCTTATCTTTTTTTTATTAATGAGCTGGATATGTAAGATCTTTTAATTGTATGAACTTCACTCAGCAAACTTATTGATCTAGATCAAATTAACAAAAAACATCAACTTGCCTCACACCATTCCTTTTAATAATATAAATCTTCACAAAACAACACCCACATACTCCTAACAGCACAGCTTTTTATTGACTGAGATCATTAAATCATCAGTTAATCTCATGCATGATGGAATCAAAAGAAACAAAATTTCAAGCAAAAAGGAGATACATATGCGTGGAATCACCAAAGTTCTGGCCGTTGTTGATACCAGAAAGGAAGAGCAACTGGCCCTTGAGCGGGCCAACCAGATCTGTCGGGTAACCGGTGCTGCGCTGCATATTCTTGCACCCAACCCAAAAGCCAATGGTGAGTCCATGGTTCGTCTGGAAGCCCTGGCTGAACCCATTATGGCAGAAGGTCGAGAAGTATATCTTCATGAAACCTGGCACGGCTCTGTTATTGAAACCATCATTCATGTTCGCCAGATGGAACGCTGCCACCTTGTTGTCAAAGATGCCAAGCTGATAAGCGCCCTGAAAAAAGCATTTTCCACCCCTGAAGACTGGAGTCTGTTGCGCCGTTGCCGCGTCCCTGTCCTTCTGATCCAGGATAGAAGCGACTGGACCAAAGGCAAAATACTTGCAGCCATTAATGCAGACCCAAGAGATCATTATCACAGTGTTCTCAATCAGGCCATCCTGCAATACGCTACGGATATTGCCGATGATTTCTCCTCAGAACTGCATCTGGCTACAGCATACCCTACCACCATGCTTGCCATTCAAGACCAGGGTGATGGCTTAACTGACAAGGACCACTACGAAAAGCATTGCCGGGAATATGCCCGTGAATTCAAACTGAATGAGAGCTATTTCCATATCAAACCCGGCCCTACCGAAACGATGATTCCTGCATTACTGAAAGAAATTGATGCCAAACTACTGATTCTTGGCACACATGCCCGAACAGGTATCAGCGCCATTGCCATTGGTAATACAGCTGAACAGCTGATCTCAGAAGTTAAAACCGACATCCTGGTTCTTCAACCAAAGCACCATATGATCCCCCTTGAGCGTGAATTGAGCCGCTGACTAATAGTGATGCCTTGTCAGCACCACCTGACAGGCATCATGTAAATTAATTGTCCTCATTCTGTAACGAAACCGGATAAAGCGCTTAAAAACTTCTATATTGTCTTATCGAGGCTTTTCTCCCTTCAATCTTTTAGAGCAAGAGATTAACCCCCAGGCTGATTGTGTTTCACCACCTGCCCAGGATTAGCCTGGGCCGAGCGAAACCAGAATCTGATGAATCAGATTTTCTGGTATTTTCTTTCCACATAACTGGTAATTCCCTGAGACTGGATATGAACAAGAAAGAACTGGTTGAGCAAGTCGCTGAACAAGCAAACCTGCCACGAAGCAAGGCCGAACTGGTTGTCAATGCCTTTATCAACAACACGCAGGACACGCTGGCAAGCGGAGATGTCGTTCAACTCATTGGTTTTGGCACATTCTCAGTGGCGGATCGGGCGGCCAGAAAGGGGCGCAACCCCCAGACAGGTGAAGAAATTCATATACCCGCTTGCAAACTGCCACAGTTCAAACCAGGTAATAAGTTCCGGGAAATGATCAAATAGACAGGCTTATACAGCAAGGGGCGCTCTCAATTAGCCATGGTATCCATTCTTCACACACGCCTGAAAGTGTGTGAAAACTCCGAAAGGTCGCCCTGTGGTTTGCGTCATTCTACATCTAACTAATCAGTTTGAACCTTTATGCCCTTTGGGTATTGACTGGCGCAAACCATAAGTGGATGGCCCTGTTTAATTGAGCCCCCTTAGACACTTCTGGATTATCACATACTGCCGGACAAGTACTCTGATATAAAAAAGCGCCTGTATGGCGCTTTTTTATACAATACCCACTACTCTTATGCCATAGCCCTCATAACATTGAGAATCGCCCTTTTCTTCAGCAGATTCATTCTGTGCAGCTGGCTGATGATTTCCCCATCCACCTCAGAATCACTGACCACCTCATCGGATATGATCAGATACTGATTTCCCCGCCCGGTAGCCAGCCACTCAAAGGAAACTTCGAGAATCTCTGCCATTTTACGCAGGTTATCCAGACTGGGACTACTCATACTGGTTTCCCACTGGGCCAACGCACTTCTGGAGATGCCGATCAAATCCGCCAATGCCTGCTGTGAGAGCTTCTTATCCTTGCGGGAGCATAAAATCCTTGTTGTCAGGTTCATCCTTGCACACTCAGGAAAGGTTCAGAAAGAGTTCCATGATCATTCAGCACACAGAAATCCCTTCACATAATTATTCACTATGTGATTCGGCTGTTTCTTTAAAAGCGTTAGATTCTGTTGATGAAAGGAGAGCGGGAGAAAAGCGAAGACAGGCCATAGTATAACCATGGCCTGAGGGAAAAGAATTACAGAGAGAGCATTAGACCAGCAATGGTAGCACTCATCAGGTTAGACAGAGTACCTGCAGCCACCGCCTTAACCCCCATACGGGCAATGTCCTGACGGCGGTGTGGCGCCATAACACCCAGACCACCCAGCAGAATAGCAATGGAAGACAGGTTGGCAAAACCACACAAAGCAAATGTGATAATGATCTGAGTACGCTGTGACAGCACCTCAACACCAGCAGCAGCGGCTGCCTGAGTGTCCAGGTAATTCACGAAATCCATGTAGGCAACAAATTCATTAACTACCAACTTCTGTCCAATGAAACTGCCTGCAGTAACAATCTCATTCATAGGCACACCAATGAGGAATGCCAAAGGACTGAACAGGTAACCCAGAATTATCTCAAGACTCAGATCTGGATAATCAAAGAACCCACCAACCCAACCCATGATGCCATTGAGCATTGCAATCAGGGCGATAAAGGCCAGCAGCATGGCACCGACATTGGCTGCCAGTTTCATACCGGAAGAAGCACCCGAGGCAGCAGCGTCAATCAGGTTTGCAGGCTTATCAGCGTTACCTTCCTCATCAACCAGTTCAGAGTCATCTGGCGTATCGGTTTCTGGCTTAATCATCTTAGCCATCAACAAACCACCCGGCGCAGCCATGAAACTTGCTGCAATCAGGTATTTCAGCTCAACCCCTATACTGGCATAGCCCGCCAGAACAGAACCCGCAACGGAAGCAAGACCACCAACCATAACGGCGAACAGCTCAGAGTTTGTCATACGACCAATATAAGGTCTGACCACCAATGGTGCTTCAGTCTGTCCAACAAAGATGTTAGCGGTTGCAGAAAGAGATTCTGTACGACTGGTGCCCAGTAACTTCTGCAGAGCACCACCAAGAATGGTGACAACTTTCTGCATAATGCCCAGGTAGTAAAGAACAGCAACGAGAGATGAGAAAAAGATGATAATTGGCAGAACGTTTATCGCAAAGATGAAGCCTACCTTGAAATTACCCAGATCACCGAAAAGAAAACCAATACCCTGATTCGCATAACTTATAACATTACTGACCGCATTGGAGACATTACCCAGAATCTCCTGACCCAATGGCACATAAAGAACCAAGGCCCCCAATACAGCCTGAATGGCAAACGCACCACCGACCGTTCGCAGGTTAATGGCTTTCCGGTTATCGGATAACAAAAAGGCGATTGCCAGCAAGCTGGCAATACCAACCAGACTCATAAGTATTTGCATGGGAACAGGTTACCTCAAATGGATGATCAGCTCCGACCAGTTACCCGGCCAGAACTATAGATAAATCCACGGAATTGTATAACCTGATTTACAAAAACAGAACAGTTATCTGACACAACTGTTCAAATTTAGAACAACTTCAGAGCAAAACATTGAGCTAAATCAAGAGAAGGAAAACAAACTTCACGATGACCGGCAACTATCTATTGAATAATAATTTTGATCATGCATTCAGAAAAATAGCTGCCAGGATAAACAAACGCCTCAACGGATCTCATGAATTCACAAAGAGTCGTTATAAATGATCACCATGTACACTAATCTGCTGGATCATAGAGCTGAATAATGCTCGAAAAATCCTGAGTGCTTCCAGAACGGATCGAATGCATTTTATACAGGTTTTCCGCCAGCGAGGCCATTGGTGTTGCTGTCTTGCTGCCTGCCGCCGCATTCAGGGCCAAACCAAGATCCTTTGCCATCAAGCCCACCATAAAGCCACCCTGATAGCCATTACTGGCTGGCGTTTCAGGCATGACTCCCGGGACTGGATTATATTTTTCCAGAACCCAGTTGCCCCCAGAACTCTTATTCATGATTTCAGAGAGCACTGCTGGATCAAGGCCATTATCAATACCCAGCTTGAGGGCTTCCGATGTCCCCGTCATGAGAACAGCCAGCAGCATATTGTTACATATTTTTGCCAGCTGTCCGGCACCAGCACCACCAGCATGAAAAATATTCTGCCCCATCACCTCCAGGTAAGGTCTAGCTCGTTCGACTGTTTCTGTACTGCCTCCCACCATAAACGTCAATGTACCGGCGGCAGCCCCGGCAGTTCCACCCGAAACCGGAGCATCAATAAAATCTATGCCCTGCTCTTCGGCCTTTACACCCACCTTTTTGGCAACATCTGCCTCAATGGTGCTGCAGTCTATAACCAGACAACGGCTGCCAATAACATTAAAAAGGCCTTTATCAGCAAGATAAAGCGCTTCCACATGCTTGCCAGCAGGCAACATACTGATCACAACACTGGCATCCTGAGCAGCATCGGTTACCGACTCAGCTCTTGAGCCTCCTGCCTGCTCCAGCTGATCCAGTGCTTCAGGCATCAGGTCAAAACCACAGACTTCATAACCGGCTTTCACCAGATTCTGAGCCATGGGACCACCCATATTACCAAGGCCGATAAATGCAATTTTTGTCATTATTATGATCCTTATCCAAAGCAGGCCGAATGAGGACAAAAGCCTGCTGGCAAAATACGTTTATTCCCAGCGCTTATTCATAGCTCCACTCAGGCTTGCGCTTCTCAAGAAATGCACGAACCCCTTCCTGCTGGTTTTTGCCACTGAACAATTCCAGAAACAACTCTCTTTCGCAGGGCAAAGCATCCCTTGAGAAGCCTGACCGCCCCATTTGTACCAATTTTTTACAAGCTCTCAACGCATCTGGGCTTTGCTTTTCAGCATTAGTAGCCAATGCTTTCGCACGCCCCAGACTTTCACCAGCCCCCACAACCTCTTCTACCAGACCAATTTCCAATGCTTTTTCGGCCCCTATTTTCTCACCACAGAGAATCATGCGCTTGGCCCAGGCTTCTCCTACAAGAATCGCCAGGTTCTGAGTTCCCCCGGCACAAGGCAGCAAACCCACTGCAGCTTCCGGCAACGCCATAATGGCTCGCTCTTCAACTACTCTCAAATCGCAAGCCAACGCAACTTCCAGACCACCGCCCATCGCATAACCATTAATAGCCGCAATGGTGAGTCCATTAAAATCACTGAGAGCTTCGAAGGCCTTGCCAAACCCTTCTGCAAAAGGTCTCGCTTCTTCAGGCGTCAGGTTATCAAAGCGTTTTAAATCAGCACCGGCACTGAAAAACTTCTCAGAAGCTGAAGTAATAATCAGCGCAACAACATTCGCTTTGCGGTTTAATTCCTGAATAATCTGCTCCAGTTTTTCCAGACTTTCAGGCGTCCAGGTATTAGCCGGTGGATTATCCAGAGTCAGAATAGCAGTACGACCTTCATAAGTAAGACGCAGCTTTTCAGACATAGCCTCAGACATAATTACTGTAACTCCATACCAGTTTCAGAGATGCTCTCTGAGAGCAGACGACGAGCGACGATCAGCCGCATAATTTCATTAGTCCCTTCCAGTATCTGGTGCACACGGTTATCACGAACATGCCGTTCCAGTGGGTATTCTTTGATGTAGCCATAACCACCATGAATCTGGAGTGCCTCATTACACACCTGGAAACCGATATCCGTGGCAAAACGCTTGGCCATGGCACAATAGGCCGTTGCTTCCGGATCCCCATTATCCAGTTTAAACGCAGCCAGCCGCACCATCTGACGGGCAGCGACCAGCTCAGTATTCATATCAGCAAGCTTGAACTGCAACGCCTGAAATCCTGCCAGTTCACGGCCAAACTGCTTGCGCTCTTTCATATACGCTCTGGCGGTATTCAATGCCTGTTGTGCCGTACCTACCGAGCAGGTAGCAATATTGATACGTCCACCATCCAACCCCTTCATGGCAAACGAAAAGCCCTCACCTTCGGATCCCAGCAGGTGATCAGCGGGTATACGAACATTATCAAAGGAAATCAGTCGGGTTGGCTGGGCATTCCAGCCCATTTTCTCTTCTTTCTTGCCATAGTGAATGCCTTCAAAGTTCGCAGGTACAGCAAAGGCCGATATACCTTTCGGACCTTCTTCTCCGGTTCTGGCCATCACCAGCAGCAGATCAGTACTACCCGCACCGGAAATAAACATTTTAGAGCCGTTGAGAACATACTCACCACCATCACGAACAGCTTTAGTCTTCAGTGAAGCAGCATCACTGCCTGCCCCCGGCTCTGTGAGACAATAAGAAGACAGCTTGCTGCCACTGATCAAACCTTCCCCCCAGTCGGACTTAACCCTGTCAGTAGCAAACTCACTGACCATCCAGGTCACCATATTATGAATGGTGATATAGGCAGTCGTAGCCGTACATCCCATAGCCAGCTGCTCAAAGACAATATGTGAATCGAGTCGGGAAAGACCAAGCCCCCCCATGGACTCGTTGGTATACAGGGCACAGAAGCCAAGGTCACCCGCTGCCTTGATAACATCAACCGGGAAATGAGAATCAAGATCCCACTGCGCAGCATGGGGAGCCAATTCAGCGTCGGCAAATTGCCGGGCTAGATCACGAAAGGCGATCTGCTCTTCAGAAAGGTTGTAATCCATGACTTCAGTCTCTTGTTCTTATTTAACAGCAAATGACCGGAAGGCTCATTCGACAACAAAAAGAAAGGGCAACAGAGCCCTTTTACTTGATCAAATCATTTCAACCGCAATGGCGGTCGCTTCGCCACCACCAATGCAGAGTGAAGCAACACCTTTTTTACCACCCGTCTTTTTCAATGCATGCAGCAATGTCACCAGAATACGGGCACCACTGGCACCCAGAGGGTGACCAAGCGCACAGGCACCACCGTTAATATTTACTTTACTATGATCAAGCCCCAGTTCACGCATGGCCATCATGGCAACTACCGCGAAGGCCTCATTAATTTCGAACAGATCAACATCACCGGCCTGCCATTCTATTTTCTCCAGAAGCTTACGGACACAGTCAATAGGTGCAATGGTAAACTCCTCTGGCTTCTGGGCATGACTCTGGTAACCAAGAATCCGGGCAATAGGCCGAAGTCCCTGCGCTTTTGCATCTTCTTCCCGCATGAGCACCAGCGCGGCTGCACCATCAGAAATAGAGCTTGAGTTAGCCGCAGTTACTGTTCCATCTTTGGTAAATGCTGGCCGAAGCTGACGTATTTTCTCCGGTCTGGCTTTACCAGGCTGCTCATCAGTGTCCACCAGCCCTTTGCGGGTTTCAACAGGAACAATTTCATCAGCAAAAGCACCGGACGCTATCGCCTTATTTGCCCGTTCCAGAGAAGTCAGAGCATAGTCATCCATCGCCTCACGGGTTAAACCAAAACGATCAGCCGTTTCCTGGGCAAAAACCCCCATGGCTATACCACGGTACGCGTCTTCAAGTCCGTCAGTAAACATGTGATCTTTCACCTGACCATGACCAAGACGCATACCACCCCGCGCTTTATCAAGCAGATAAGGTGCATTGGTCATGCTTTCCATACCACCGGCAACCACCATATCCGCTTCACCAGTTTGCAACTGGGTAGCCCCCAGCATCACGGTTTTCATCCCAGATCCGCAGAGTTTGTTAAGTGTTGTGGTGGGTACATGAACCGGAATTCCCGCATTCAGCGCTGACTGTCGTGCAGGCCCCTGCCCTGTTCCAGCAGGCAACACACAGCCCATCAGCACCTCAGAAACCTTTTCAGGAGCCACACCTGCACGCTCCAAGGCTGATTTGATGGCAATGGTACCCAGATCCACAGCGGTAGTAGACGACAGATCACCCTGAAATCCGCCCATGGGAGTTCGGGCCGCGGAGACAATGACAATGCTCTCTTGTAACGGATTACGTGAAGAAGACATACTGAAACTCGCTTTTTTGTTATTTATTCTTTCTTGGTAAACGCCACAGGATGCATTGCCAGTGAATCAAAACAGCGTTTACACGTTGTATTTTTTTAAGAAAGACAGTTTTTTATCGTTTATTTCTATCTACTGCCTTTTTGCATCATAGCTCTATTGTTACCAGAAAACGATATCAGAGCGAACAGGGCAGGAGCAAGCCAGCCCCCTCTGACCTTAATCTTACCGACAGTAATTATAAGGCCCATTCAACACTTGCAGCTCACCCTTTTGAACTACAAAGAATGCAATTTATACATACACATTTCGGGTACAGGATGGACAAACAATAGATCACTGATACTTTTTAAATGACAACGTCAGTATAAGGGCCCTGTCATGCACCTCTTATCAGGCCTTACTGTTTCGACCAGTCTTTTGTTTTCATCCCTCCTGCTCCAGCCATCAGAAGCCGAGGCCTGTACCACTTTTGCCTCAGTGGGCACAGCTAATGATGAGGGCGGGCTATTAATGGCCAAGAACCGGGACTCCCTGGCAGCATATGAACAATTAGCAGTAAAAAGAGAGCCCGGAGAAAATGCTTATCTTGGCCTTTTCTATAACAGTATTGATCAGACACCCTACCCTTATATTGCCGCAGGCATTAATGAGCATGGCCTATCAGTGGTACAAAATGAGTCCGCTTCTATTAATAATGCAGACAAATTTAATGATGCAGACCAATCTGCGGCTATTTACGCCATCCTTAAAGGTCATCGTTCCGTTGCGGAAGTTTTGGAAAACCAGGAAAAACTGTTTGGCAATGGCCTGGCAAATTTTCTGATCATCGGCGATCAATCCGGAGCAATTCTGGTCGAGGTCGGGCCCAAAGAAGGTTCCTATCAAATACTACATGCCAGTGAAAACAACAACCGTCTATACCATACCAATCATTATGTATTGGAACCTATGCGAGGGTTTAATAAGGTTTTCTACCCCGACTCTGCAGACCGGTTTAAAACCATAAAAGAGCTGATGAAGGGTGCACCTGGCCAGCTAACGGCAGAAGGTAACTATTACCGCTGGATGAACAGCGCCCAGAATGGCCCCTACAACAGTATTCTTCGGCAAGTCACCGTTGCCAGCTGGGTTGTCAGCCTGCCTGAAAATGGCACACCCGGTCTTAATGTTCGCTTTACTTCACCCCGCCAGACCTTTCAACGCTATGAACTGGAGCTAAATCCGGAGTTCTGGAATTACCCCCCTGAAAAAATCCAGCCCCTTCCCCTCAATGCCGACGGCATTGATAGTGAACCGGTAGGCAGTGAGCGACGATACACCTATACCGAAGGTGAACTTTAGCCTCATCTGCAAATCGAAAAGCTTAGGGGTGTTCACAATTAGACATGTGAGCAGCCCCTAATACATTATCAAAACAATAGGTCATACCCACCTCAAACATAATCCTATAACTCATTGATAATCAATAAATACCCAAATAATTAGATAGTTACTTACCCCTAAACTCACGTAGAATACCGATGCTTTTGCCACTCCTTCTGCTGGCACTTTTAAGCACTAATTTTTATACAGAGTCAGTTTCTGGCTAACGAGATTCCAGGATGAAAAGCAGTATCCGTTTGAGAGCACTGGAAAAGAAAGACCTGCGTTTTGTGCACTCTCTCAATAATAACCGCAGCATAATGTCCTATTGGTTTGAAGAGCCTTATGAGTCTTTCGATGAACTGGAAGACCTCTATGGCAAACACATCCATGACAACACCGAGCGCCGTTTTGTTGCGGAACATACCGCGACACAAAGCAATGAAGCTGAGTCTATTGGTCTGGTTGAGTTGATTGAAATCGACTATGTCCATCGCAAGGCAGAGTTCCAGATCATTATTGCGCCAGGTCATCAGGGCAAAGGTCATGCCCGGGCATTGATCAAGTCCGCTCTGGATTATGCCTTTACCATACTGAACCTGAACAAGGTATATCTGGTGGTTGCCGTTGAAAATGAAAAAGCCATTCATCTCTACCAGCAGACCGGCTTTATTGAAGAAGGTCGTATGATTCAGGAATATTTTACCAATGGCCATTACTGCGATGTATTAAGGATGTACATTCTCCAACGTGACTATTTGAATAAAATCAAACAGGCTAACGCTTCTTAATACCACCTGCCCTCCCATAACATCGGACATTTTGTCCGGTGTTACTTGGTAGAAAACAGTAGTCCCCCCTGTAACTATCCCCATATAATGATTTTAAGTAAAAAAGTTAACTGACCTCCAGCAGGGAGCTCTCTCTGAATAATTGAAACAAAAGCACCTTCAAATCAAACCTATGATAGAGAGCATTCTTAATAGCCACAGTTTGCTACCATGACTACCTGAGAAGGAGGGCAGTAGCCCCTTTGCACAATAAGAGTGCTGATCGGCTACTGCTAACACTTAATCGGCAAAATAACTGCAGCAATAGTCGGTTACTTCCAGTACTTTCACTTTAAAAGAAGCATTGGCTGGCACCTTAAAGTTATCGCCACCTTTAATGGTTTGCACCTCTTCGCCAGGTAATTGAACTTCCAGATGACCGGCAGTGATCTCCATCAGTTCCCGTTCAGAGGTACCGAACTCATAGTCACCGGGCAACATCAGGCCCAGCGTTTTACGACTGCCATCGGGAAACGTAACGCCACGGCTGGTTACCTGACCATCAAAATAGACATTAGCTTTCAGGTCCACGGACACACCGTTGAATTGAGACATAGGGGGGGTTGCCTTGTTTGTTTTCTGTGAGAAGTCTATCTACTGATACCGTGTTGAAATGACATAGAGGCTCAGCACTGTGGGTAAGATCCGGCCACACAGCAAGTACGCTACCGCCCGTCGGTTTACCATAGTCCTTTATTGACCTGGAGGAGCAGCTGGTGCCTGGCAGCTCAGGATTCTATTTTACGTTGGGGATTGTACAGGTTTTTTCCGGTTGTCGGCCACTGCCCATTGTGACCGTAGTATTGAGTGTTTACGGAGTGAACAGCAGATGATATTTATACAACAAAGATTATATTTATTGACTTGGATCAACTCATTGCATTCGGGATATACGTACACTAAAGCCATTCCTTTAGCGGTTTGCCGAGATGGACAAACAGCTAAAAATACGAATAGGCAGGTCAGGAATCCCTTTACCGCTAAAGGATAAAGAATATATACCACTCCAATAACAATAAAAATCGTTATGCGCTGTCTGACAGCTCTCTAACCCCGTTTTTACGGGGTTTCTAATTGCCATCATGGTTTGACTTCTTTTCTGAGATCTGGACACACCTTAAGGGGCTTTGATATTACCCGTGCTTGTGTGTCTGGAAAACTATAACCACTTCAATCCTCTGCGAAAATGGATTACAACAAAGTATGAGTCGTAAAGGTGACTGCTGGGATAATGCCTGTGTGAAAGCTTCTTTCATTCTTTGAAAGTTGAGGCAGAGCTTTATAAGCCGATGATGAATCGAGATCAGAAGCTCAAGGCAGTGTTTGAGTACACCAAAGTTGGTTATGACCGGACACGTCGATACAGTTTTTTGGGATATGTGAGCCCTGAAAGATATGAGCAGGCATAAGTAACGTGAGTTCGACGGGACAACCCATTGCGCTACAAAGGCTTCAGCCTTTTTGTACATATTCATGTTACAAAAAAGAGTGATTTGAGTACTTTATTGGCTGGCAAAGGCTCCGAAGGAGCCATTGGACACTTTCCCAAAAAACATCATGATGCTTCAAGCCCTTAAAATCCAAGGGGCATAGCCAAAATTGAAGCGTCGAACTCACGTTAAGTAGCTTAACCAGGTGTCCATTTTTGCTGCGTCAGATCAAAATCTGCTGGATATAGATCGGTAGATTCCACTCAATAAGGATTAACCAAACCTGAAAAACAGTTGAAGCTGCGCAAGGGATTTGCCCATCTGAAAACAGCTCTACTTGAACATTTTTTAAGAAAAAAACAGAGAGAAGGCTACTCTTACTCTGAGTCAAAAGACTCTAATGAACATGGACTTATTTACCAGCCCTTCATTCTTGCTGGTAACGAGGGTTTTCTGACAGGCACCAGGTAGCAGTGTGGAATACTATAACAACCAAAACTAATACAGTTTAATTTGAGCCAGGTATTCAAATGTTAACTTCGATTAATTCATCTTCGTTAAGTGATGTGAGCCTTGGCACACTCGATCTTATTTCAAATACATCAAAAAAAGTTGGGAATTTGTCAGGTCGGGTAGTATCAAAATTTGCAGGCATAGCCAATAGCGCAATGAATATTAGCTCATTTAGTCGACCATACATCGTCAATTTATCTAACCGAGCGGTTGCTTTATCATTAGGGGTTATGGCTCTTAGCTGTATTCCACTAGCCGGAGCTGCCAATGGTTCCGCTGCATGTGAATGGGGAACTTCTGGCTCGGTAAATAAAAGTTCGATAATTCCTCCTTTTCCCGGCCCTGATAGCCCTGTATTTGGGGGTGCAAAAGTCATCAGTGATTTACTAGCCTACGGAGGTGTTGGTGCTTTATTGTTAACCCATGCAACAAGCCTGCTAGCAAATATATATATGAATCATCAAGAAAACAATACAGAATCAAAAAGTAAGATGGAGTTAGCAAGAACTGAAGCTGATAAATTATTAAAATCATCAATTATTGTTTTTTCAGGAATTGGGCTGTTTGAAGAAACAAAGTTGCTATTTCATAAACCCCGACCTTATACTTATTCACCAGGATATATTAATGGAGAACTTTGTTTAAAACCTGATGATTTTAAAAGTTTTCCATCAGGGCATGCATGTATGGGTGCTTACCTTTGGCAAGAAGTATTTATTCAATGGATAGATATTCTATCCACCCTATCTCCGGATATAAGAGCAAAGCTTGATGAAGTTAAAATTTTCAAATCACCAATATTGACCCCTGATGGAAAACAAAAAATGGCATTAATGATCAGCGCATTATCTGGCTCATTGACAGGATTAATGAGAGTATTAGCAGCAAAACATGATACACTGGATATATTTATTGGCACAGTATTAGGCATGGTATCCAGTTATGTATCTCATAAGGTGCAAAGTGGAGTCCTTGATTCAACGTCAGTAATAAACCCACGAACGCGACATTATTATAATCGTGAAGCGCTTCCAGAGCCAGAAGGACAGTTTCGACTGGAACAATTGGGGCAACTGAATAATCAACTGGAAGAAGCTGAAGCCTGACCTAGTGAAAGAGAATGTTAATTGAGGCCAAACCTCCTTTTTTGGGACTGTAGATAAAACTGTATTTCTGCCTATCTTAAAACCCAACAGGGTTGAGGTAAGCAAACATGGAAGTATTTTAAATGTAGAAGTTCAGACCTGACCTGACAGTTACCGATTTTCAAGAGGGTGTCTGTCAGGTCAAATTCAGGCTATGAACTTTTCCTTCCAGATCTCTTTCCC
>OODV01000196.1 GCA_900299555.1 uncultured Endozoicomonas sp. | reverse complement strand
GCCATGTTTCATTCCTCTATTTGACCTTTTGAAATTGGGATTGCAGGATTTAGGTATTAATAAACTGGGGGAATGCAGTCAGCATTTAAGCAAGCCAGCCAGTCATGACTTAAAGCAAACCGCCTGCCACAGCATGGGAAATATCACCCGTCAAACTACGAACCAGGAAGGTTCTTCTGAAACGTTAAACTCTGCGATGAAGACAACGACCTACCGCTATATCGAAAACCTGGAAAAAGTAGAATCACTGCCCTACTACAAGACCTACCTTGAAAGCAGAACTGCTTTTAACACTATTCTCCAAGAAAGAAGGGATACCGGTTACAGTTATCAGCAGCTGGCTCAAATATTACAGCTTGCTGGTATTGATTACCCCATCATTTACCAGCACATCCGGGAACTCTCACTCCGCCATCCTGGCTTTTAATACATCATTTCAACCGTTGTTCATGGCTTTTTGTTTAGCAGAAAGGCATGAACGGTTACACTCCGCTATTTAATCGAGTTAACGATTAATGGCACTGAAAGCAACGATATACAAAGCTGCAGTCAATATTGCGGATATGAACCGCCATTATTATGCAGATCATGACCTGACCATTGCCCGCCACCCTTCAGAGAGCGATGAGCGCGCAATGCTTAGACTATTGGCATGGTCCTTACACGCATCTGAAGAACTCTTGTTCACTCGTGGTATCAGCACCGACGATGAGCCGGATATCTGGCAGAAAAATCTCAGCGGTGAAATTGAAACCTGGATAGAACTGGGTCAACCCGATGAAAAAAGGCTCCGTAAGGCCTGTGGTCGTGCCAGACAGGTGTTTATTTATAATTATGGTGCACGAACATCTGATATTTGGTGGCAGCAGTATCAGGAAAAAGTTCAGCGTTTCAATAACCTGCATATCTATCGAATTCCGCCTGAAGCTACTGAACTGGTTAAACTGATTGACAAGACCATGAAACTGCATTGCGTTATTCAGGATCAACAAATATCCATTGGCAACGACAAAGAAAACCTGTCCCTGGAAATTTCTCAGCGCTTTCCACATCACTGAAAACAATCCGTCAAATGGTTAAACCTTTTGGCGATGACTATCCTGAGTGGGATAGCCACCCTGCTGGGGGGACTGAAATTTCCCAATATGCCAATGGTTCCCTCATGCGTCAAACCTCTACGCTTTCCCCTACAAAGGGCTTCGACATGGTCTTACGTCTTTTTAACAAGCCTGGATACAACCGATGTTGAGGATCAGCCTGCAATGAATAAACTTAAACAGCAAGCGACAGAGCTGGCATTTATGATCAGAAATCACTCCCAGTCAGAAAATGAAATACTGATGGCCTCTCTCGCGGAAAAAATGGATCACAGGTTAAAGACGGACTCTGATGTGAAAGAGCACCAGCAGCTGGAGCATATGCAGTCAGAGGAAATCCGCTTCCTTCCTCTCTTCTTGAAATACAACAGCGACAATGAACCTAACAAACTTCATGATCAGGTTATGTCCAGTATGAATCCGGATTAGATAGCGCTCTGGCTGAAATACATTGTTCCTGCTCTGAGTCCGAGCGAAAGAACTGGGCTAATTAAGCTGTTGAAAGCCAGTGCCGCAGAAGTTTTTTTAACCAACTCATGAAAATCGCAGATCACGAGTTAAACACAGTAGAGTTCAAGCGCATCCGTGAATTATGAGCATATACGCCACTATCTTAACGGTACAACTTCCAACCAGAATGGTTGTACAGATTGTTGCTCTGGCGCATCCTCATAGGTTCCAACAGAAACATTGAAGCGCAGGCGCGAATCATTAATACCCTGATCGTTCAAATGTTTCTTGATAACGTTTTTCAGCTCTTCCATCTTCTCCTGCCAGGTATCCAGTTCAGCCAGTGTGTCCGGTACAGAGCTGTGAATGATAAGCAGAGCATTCATTGCTGTATCACTGCTCATCGCAGCAACAAATGACTTAAGATCAGGACTTATGGTCAAACCACTTCTTTCAATAAGCAGTTTTATTGTACCGCTGGATTGTTGCATCTCACTCACACGCTCAGCTTCATACTTATGAGGCTCAAATACATCAACCAGGGTATAAATTCGGCCGTTTCCCCGCCTCACAGAATAGACAGAATAATACCCTCCCTGCTTTTTCCCTATATAGAAGGCCTGTTCTTTATCCTGACCATAGAGGGTTGATATATTAAAAATATCATTTGCCCAGAAGTTACTGGCACCGCAGGAAAAACTGCGACATTGGAAAAGCGTCTCAACGCCAAGATCACGCAGCTTATTGACATAAAAGTCATAGCCCTGACTACTGCTGTGACCTGAAGGTAATAAATACAGAGTTCTGTTCAGATGACCATCAAGCCACTGCGCCCCATCAGAGGTAACCACGCCGTTAACTCTTTTCATCCGACTGGTAATGACCGGGTGATTCTGTCGGTCTTCCTCTACAGAAAGCTGCGAGTTCGCATTGGGATAAGGAGGAAGCTCAGAACCATGGATGAACTGCAAAGGCGTCACTGATAGTAACAATAAACAACCTCGCAAAATACCAGAGGTTGCAATACGCCTTTGATGAGTCTTGAACCGAGCAAGACACCGTGTAGTCACTTTATTCATAGAACAACCCAAGGCTTCCCCCATGTACTTCTCAGGGTATCATAACCCACCACCAAAAACCGAGTTAACAATCCCGGCAATGGCTTCAACCTGATCATCCATGTGAAGATGATGGTTACCGCTCATGGGATGGAATTCAATATTCGGTAGTCGGTCCTTGTACTGCTGGATCGCATCATGGATAGCACCATGATCAACATGGATCATATGAGCAGGACAGGTGATCTGCTGTGGAAAGGCGAGCGCCTGCTCCAGACTGAAACGAGCGGGAGATCCCAGTTTTAAACGCGGATCAGAGGTCCAGAGCCAATCATCACCTACCTGCCGTATTGAGCGTTCAACCAGTAATTCAGAAGACGCTCTGGATACCTTGAACAGACTCATAGCACGTGCACGAATGGCCTGCTGTTTGGAGCGATATCGCGTTACAGGCAGTTGATCTATGGATGTTCTGCGCTGATTAATATAGTCATGCAGTGCCGTTGGCGCATCTTCCGCTTTTCTGGGCCAGGGGAACAATCCATCAATCGCCACCAGCCCACTTACCTGGTCTTTCAGGACTGAACCCGCAGCCATGGCACTGACCACGCCCCCCATTGAATGACCAAGCAGACCAAACCGGTCAAGTTGCAGGGTTTCGGCTATGTAGACCAGATCTTCCACATAATGCCAGACATCATAACTGAACCAATGAGGACGATGATCAGAAAGGCCATGACCAGCCTGATCCACTGCGATCAACCTTATGCCCTTGAGCATTGCTGCCATGGGCGTGAAACTGGCCAGATTATCCAACCAGCCATGAAGGGCTATCACCGGATGTCCCTGAGGATCTCCCCACTCCACGGCTGCAAATGTCAGATGAGGTGTTTGAATGCTCAGTTCCCTTGGCTGCATCGAAGACTCCTTGTAACTCAAAGCAATGACTCATTAAAAAGCAAGATCGCACACTCGAGAATGAATACCATGGCCGATCTGATCAAAATAATTGAATATTAACACATAGAAAGAACATGAAAATAAGGGGTATCTGGAATGATCAGGAAATTAGAACCTAAATCCTGCAATCCCAATTTCAAAAGGTCAAATAGAGGAATGAAACATG
>OODV01000409.1 GCA_900299555.1 uncultured Endozoicomonas sp. | reverse complement strand
GGGAAAGAGATCTGGAAGGAAAAGTTCATAGCCTGAATTTGACCTGACAGACACCTTCTTGAAAATCGGTAACTGTCAGGTCAGGTCAGGTCAGGTCTGAACTTCTACACTTTATCTGTTATAGGTAACGCTTGAAACCCTTATCTCTCGCAGAGTTAGCCCATAATAGAGCGCTAACTATAAAGGTCAGAAATCAATAAATACTTTAGATTGCTTGAGATGTATTTTTCAATTTTCTGTTCTTTTTAGGAGGCGCATGGTATCTGCCAATCCGTTTGCTGCCTTTATATACATTCGTTGAGTAGTTTTTTTCAATTTTCATTTTAAGGACTATCCCGGAGTGAAGGTAAATCTTTATTATTGAGCGCAGGTCATCCGAGGGGGAGTGGATAACGATATTTGAAACAGTGGCATTTAGAGCGCTTAGAAACGGTTGCTGGTCTTTACGTTCGGCCTTTTTGAGTATAAATCTACGATGGAAAGCATTTATGCTGTCTATGCTTCCTGCCAAGCTTGGTGAGTTTAGCATCTCTAATTTATGCTTTATTTGATCGGTCTCATGAACGATATTATCTATCTGGCTCTCAGTTTTGTTAGCCACATCTACTCCTATCTTAGATCCGGAGGCAATAAGATCAACAAGATTCGCAAGTCGCTCCTGTTTTTCCCTTAGTTCTGCTTCCTTGATATTGAGTAGTTTCGAAAGTTTTGATTTTTCTGTATTTGCTGCCTTCTCAAGCATGTCATCCTTATCAATCAGAGATAGTGTGTAGAGAATGGCGTTCATTAGTTTTTCTGCACTCAAAAAAGACTTTAGGCCACATTTATTTTTTTCAATGTAGGAATGGCATACGTAACCAGAGCCAATATCTCGACCAATGAGTACTATTCCTCGACCACAGACACCACATTTCATTGAGGACTTTAGGAAATTTATTGCCCGCTTTGCAGGTCTACCTACATCCTTTATTTTGCGTTTTGCAATCATTGATTGCGAAAGAAAATAGGTCTTCTCATCAATAATAGCTGGAAAGGCTTTGATATAGCTTTTATCCTTTGCTTCATATAAGCCTAGAACTTTCTTATTGTAGAGAAGTCTTTGTGTTTTGCTTACTGAAGCCACATACATACCATCATATTTTTCTCTAAGATAGTTAGTTATATCTACAACGCTTTTATTTTCGTTTGCGGAAAGCCTGAATACATCTTGCACTATCTGTGCTTGAGCTTTGATAACCTTTGGTGCTCCAGAGCTTATATCTATCCAAAATGGATAAATTGTTGAGCGCCCTAACTTTCCTTCGCGTAAATCTTGCTCCATACGCAATAGGCTATGTTTTATTCTCTTTGACTTAGTTTCGCTTTCTTCATGAGAGCGGCACATCAGGGTAATTGAGATTAGTAGGGGAGAGAAGTTCTTCTGTATGTCTTCCCTGTTGTAGGTCATATCGTCTATTGACGTGTAAATAGTGATGCCAGCATTCATTATGCGAATGAACAGCTCTAAAGCATCCATAATGTTTGCCCGGCTCAAGCGATCCAGGCTTTCCACAAGTAGAATAGCAGGACGTCTTATCAGGCCCGCATCTACAGCATTTAGGAAGCTTCCAAGCGCTGCTTTATCATCAAGGTTCTTTCCATGATAGGCAGACTTGCCAATGTCAGTAAGTTTGAAGCTGGTGTCCATCATCCAGCCCTTTGCATTACATACTTTCTGACTAGCTTCTATCTGCCTTCGGATACCATCACCAGAGAGTTGACGCATAGTTGATATACGATGGTATGAATAGCAGTAAATAACCTTCTCTAATGCTGGGATGTCCATATCTGTAATTGTTTTTCTCATAATGCCTCCAAATACATTGCACTATGGTTAATAGAAAAACAATTAAATTATTCCGCTCATTTTTGCCAGCGGGATGTGAGAATTTATATTCCATGGTCCTACCTACTTTTAGGGCCATGGAATAAAACCGTCCTTCCAATAATCACTACGCTTCCCTGCGTTTTCTCGAGGCGTTGATCTTGTTTTTGGAGCCCCCTGTGATTCTGATACTTGATCAGCACATTCTCTCTTTTGCTTAACTTGCGCCTGTTCAATTAGATGAGTTTTTAACTGATCTAAAATAGTTGTGACTTCTTTAGAAACTGCTTGTCTAGGTTCTTTGTCTGCCAAGCTATTGCTAAGAATGTCAATAATCTCATTGGCTCTCTCCCGAATATCACACTCTTTTCTTTTATTTTTTTCTGCATTTCTTTTACGCGACTCAGGATTGTCGGGATAATGATTATCAGCCTTACTTCGTTTTCTTGGTGAGGTTGGGATTAACAGGTGTTGAAATTCAGAAGGATCTTTTCCTTTACATAGTTCAGCAATAATCGATAAATACCTTACTTTATTGAAGTTGGCTGGTAAATTAAAGTGTTCTCTCAGTACCTATGTAAGGGACAAAAATACACAAAGTAAGAAACTGCAGTATGAGCTGACTCCCTCTTCCAGTAACCTGTATGGTCTCTAACCTCCGTACAGTTTAGTGTTATCATTGTTGGAAGAAGTCAGCTCACTGGCAGAGAAGCTCAAGGCTCATCTACCACTACATCAAGCACGAATCACCTTTATCTCACAGTTCATACTGGCTCTGATCCGGTCACGATCCATCAACCTTTACTGTATTGCTGAGGATTTCCAGACGGCTGCAGACAGCGATTCCAGTTATCGAAGAATCAAACGGTTCTCCGCTGATCATGAGTACAGCTATGAACTGATACTAGCCTGCCTGGAGATAGAGCGTTTTACTCTATGTATGGACAGAACCAACTGGAAACACGGCTCGAAAAACGACAATTATATTGTGATTTCCATTGCCTGGCAGGGAAACTCTATTCCCATTGTCTGGGAGTGCCTCGATAAGAACGGCGGTCACTCGAATACACAGGAACAGGTCGCTGTCATGACACGGGTATTAAACCTGATTGCAGCTGACCGAATTGATAATTTGCTTGCGGATCAAGATTTCATTGGGCATGAATGGTTCGAATGGTTGAAGCAACAGGGTTTGCTGAGCAGACTTCGCGTTAAAGAGAGCTTTCCAGGAGAGCATAATAGAGCATGCATTACCATTGGAGTCTCTTCCAATATTAAATGAGCCTGAAGGACAGGCCTATTTCCAGCACGAAATGAGTCTGTAGTTTTATGCACAGTCGTTCATGATGAGGATATGAAAATCATCATGAATACCCACTTCATAAAAACGTTTGACGATGTGAATACCCTCTTGTCACAAGAGGCTTGCCTTGAGCCCGGCTGGATCTCCAGAGACGAATGATCACTGGTCTGTGTTCGCGAGAACAGAAAGGATGAGGTCTTCAGGCAGCTTCAGGTTCCTTTAGAGCCCTTTTGTATTAGCTGTTCTTACAGCGATGATTAGGGTACACATGAGCGAAATATTGATTCAAAAAACACGAAGTAGACAAGAAAAATACATAGAAAATCGAATGTAAGAACTTAAATTACAGGATTTGGATCAAGCAGTTAGTGAGAATGAGTATATGTTTTTCCAAGATAGAGAGGATACACGATATAGTGATTGGGCTGTTGATTAATGCTCTGGAATTTGGGGTGGATATTTATGTAAAACCACACATTAGAACAACTACCTTATTGTTAAAACTGAGATTAGACATGCTTCACAGAGCTCTCAAAACAGTTTCGCAAGAGTTCTTAAAATCAACTTACAGATGATTCTGAATGTTTTCCCCATAGTCCTACATAAAAATAAAATGCAATGAACTAATATTATGCTATTGTTCTGAACAATATAAAAATGGCTTTGCTTATACCCCGCTTGAACAGTAGAAAAAGTCCCACAAATCACAATAGACATTAGTAGTTGAATTTACTGACATAAGATAGATATAGAAAATAATAACTGATTTAATATGCAAGGTGCCTATATGGATAGATGCAGTTTACACCCGCCAGAATGGGTCACAATCAGTGCCACTATGAGTGAATATACTCAGACAGAATCTGTCGCATATGGCAATCATGAATTGAGATACATTGAACCTTATACTTGTTTAAAAAATTTGGATTCTTCGTGTCGCATATACTTTGATGATCTCAATGAGCAGGATGAATTTATTAGACTTTTCCCTTGCGCACATATTTTCTGCAAAGGATACTCCGTAACTTTTTTTTCAATTATTCCTTGCTGTCCTATCAGTCGTCATTATATTTTTTCTCGACAATCTCAAGTGTTTAACTCTTTTGAATCAGCCAAAAAATCTTGCCTTATTGAATGTAAAAATAGCTCCTGTATTTATATTCATAATGAAATCCTAAGTGAAAACCATATAGATTATATCAGAAACAAACGCCATCGAGCAATTCCTGTAGCATTTCCAAATACATTAATTTGCCCATACCAAATTAATAAAACTAACGATCAAAAACCAAAAGATTTCATCAAAACAAGCAATATTGAAATACAATCATGGGTTTACAATGAGCTTGAAAAAAATTATTACGTAGTTAACACTTTATTTGAAGATCACATTGAGGAAATTATTGATGGCAATATTTTGGCATCAATAATTACTGTCACAATCAATTTGAATAAGAAAAAGAAGAATGCGCTAATTGATAAAGTTGTAACAAACGAAATCAGATCTCACTACTTGGATATGGAAAGAATTGTAAAGCTCTTTTATTCTTCTGATATAGTTAACGGTAACGATGGGTTTGCCGATTGCTCACTAATCTAAATCATGATTTTATATATCTTTTTATTATTAATAATTTTCCCAGTCTTTTTGATAACGCCAGACCAGATTTTATCGAGAAATGGGTTTCCAGAAGCGATGGATTCCTGAAGTTAAACAAGTACTATGTAAAGTATTAATTTCAGAAATATACGACGAAGTCAATAAAATAATTAATTTAAGAATAATCAAAAGGCTAATAACAAATAAAGAAAGAGGTCTTAAAATAACACAAGCCATACACAGCTTTGATGATATTCGCCTCGCACATGAAAACATGTGAAATATCTGCGCATGAATTTGTTATTAGTATTAATCTAGAAAATATATAAAAAGATCAGTTCTTATTATTTATCCTGAAAAACTGGAGAGTATCATGAATATTGGAAATTGTAATGGCATGAATAATTATTCTGGAAGCCGATATTTAGATCAGAGAGAAGATAAATCGGTCAGTACATCATTGAATCGAACGGGAAAGACGACAACAGGTTTAGTGTTGAAAGAACTACCTTCTAAAACAGGTTTAATCTGTCCACATTTGTTACCAGCTGCTCATAAGGGACTTAATCTGGAAATGAGAAGTGTCCTTCCCCATAATGACTTTCAACAAACAATAAAATTTATTAATAAAAAAAGAAGAGAGTCAGGTA
>OODV01000412.1 GCA_900299555.1 uncultured Endozoicomonas sp. | reverse complement strand
TCAGTCCTTTGACAACAGGTTTCAGGAAAATATCAATTGGTGTGGTGAAAGACAGTTACCAGTTACCATGAAGGTGATTTTCAGCTTATCCATCACCGTGGTGAGGGTGGCAAAGCTGGTTTCTACCTTTGAAACAAACCCGTCAAAGGAAAGGCCAGACAGCGCCGATTGAATGGCCTCGCCCATGGCAATAAAGGCATCGCTGATTTTTTTCGCCAGAGCCTGCAAGCGACCGTCCTGATTCATCGCCTCTATTTTCAGGGCGATGGAACCCAGCAGGTTCTTGGTGTATTCCAGAGCACCACTATCGGCAATTGCAGCCAGGAACTGCTGCCAGCTGTCTTTCAGGTTACTGACATAACCGGACAGCAAGCTCATATTGTTGGCCGCTGCGCCTTCAGCACTTTTGCCAATTTCGGCAATCAGCAAGGCGATGGTATCCCGCCCCAACTTCCCGGCAGACGACAGCTTCTGCAACTCCTGTACATTTTTGCCCGTAGCCTTTTCCAGTAATTCCCACACCGGAACGCCACGCTCGACCAGCTGTAGAATCTCCTCTCCCTGAAGTTTCTGTTTCGCCCAGGCCTGACCGACGGCCAGCGTGATGCCATTCAGTCGCTCCATGCCGCCGCCCAGCTTGGAAGCCTGATCGACAATGGCCTGCATAGACCCATCCATGGGATCGAGGCCAAAGGCTTTCAGCCGTACAAATGCTTCAGAGACTTCTTCCAACTGGAATGGCGTGTTGCGGGTAAATTCCTTTATCCAGGCCAGTGCCCGTTCACCTTCCGCCATGGAACCCATAATGGCTTCCAGCTGAACGCTCAGGCGCTCAAACTTATCGCCGGTAATAAGGATGGACTCTATGCCACGTTTGATGGTGTACAGGCCTGCCCCTGCCGCGATCAAGCCAGCGAATCTTCTGGTTAGACGACCAATACTCGATGATGCCTGCTCTGCATCCCTCGAAATGCTCTTTAAACCAGAGCGTCTGAAACTCTTGGAGGCCTCCTTAGCCCGATTGCTGGCTTTCTGGAAAGCCGCTGACGTTTCCCGTATTTCCTGGGCAACTCGGTCCTGCTGTTGCGCCAGCAGGCGATTGGAAAGTCCCGTCTGCCCCAGACTTTTACGCAATTCAGCCAACTTCTGTCGCTGCTGTTGGTAAGACTGGTTGGCTGACACCACCGCTTTACGGGCAGACTCCAACCTGCGCTGTAGAGTTTTTGTGGGTTTCTCTGCCTGCTGATACTCCCGGGCCAACCGTTCAACCTTCATCTCGGCTTCACGAAAAGCCCGGCCAGCCTCACGCAGAGCAGACGTCTGTTTTTGGAAAGACGACAGCAATCTTTGTTGCTGTTCCAGTTCAGTGAGTTGACTCTTGAGGGATTGGACTTCCCCACGCAGGGATTCCAGGGAGGCGGCAGACTGCTTAACCGGACGTGACAGGGTATCCCGCGCTTTCAGCACCAACCGAAGCGCGGATTCTTTGATGGAGGACATAGAATTTCTTTCCTTGGAACAATCCCAGCTATTTACATAATCATTACTATTCCTTGACTTTTCGCATTTGTTTCCTCGGCCACGCACCAGTAACCTCTGACTTTAGAAGTGGCCATTCTTTAAAGCTGGTACAAAATTGAGTGAGACCAAAATGAGTTATACATCTGTTCAGAAAATTACCGCTACGGGTACCCGTGGAGCCGCGAAGGGAGTTGTGTTTACGGCCACTCCTGATAAACAAGGCAGGTATGTTTTAAACAAGAAAAAACCTTCTGATTCAGAGGACCCTACAAACAAAGCGGTAAACAAAGTTTATGTAAAGAGCCTGACAGAAGCAGCAAACTTACTAGCTACTGACGATTACCTGATCAATATGACAGGAAGGGTTAGTTCCGAAACACGCCGAGGTCTCAGGGAATTTAAACAAGTAGTTATTCATGGAATTGTTGAATAACTACTTCACTCATCACAAGGTGCTGTAAGGTTCCTTTCATCATTATTGGGCCAGATCCAGCTGCATAAACGGACTCAGGCCCTGGCCGGTGATGGTAGGATCCGACAGCACATCCAGCTGCAAGGGAATGTTGGCAAAGTCATCGGAAATAAAGCCGAGATTCTGCACCGGTGAGAACTTGACCCGATGCACCCGGATATTAAACGGCAGCCCTTCCTGGGCATCGTTCAGGCCTTCCATAAAGAGCACAAACTCCCGACCGGACTCCACCAGTGCCTGAACCATATTGGCGGGTAGTGGTGTATAGCTAACCTTGATCCCTAGGTTATCAATACCACCACCGTCAATAACCTTGATGCCTGACTGAGTCAGTTCATAATCATCACCAGCAACGAGCGCAGTATCCAGGCTGTCTTTGACCGTGATGGACTGATTAAGGTCCGGTAGTCGTTTAAACGGAATCAGTTCATCCGCTACGCCATGGCTAACCAATGGTTCATCGGTAATCGCAGTCGTGCTTGCCTGGTTGACCGTCCCCCGCAACGCCAGAGAAATATTACTGGCTGTGAAATCATGAGCCACCACACTGGCGGTAATGCCCGACACCCGACTGATCACATTACGGTTACCACCGCCACCCAGGTAGTTTTTCAGCTCCTTGCGATCCTCTTCAAAACCGAAGGTAAACTCGCTGACATTGCCAATGGGCAGCAAGGGTGCCGACTGGTCATAGGGCTGAATATGAATACTGCCTGCGCCAATAAAGCTAAGGTCTGTTTGTGACATAATGGATCTCCTATCCTATAGGTTCGGATGATCAAATTGCGGGAGTGAAATGAATGGCCGAGTCATTCTTCGAACAACAAAATGTGCTCGGACTTACCCTGGAAGTCTGCTGCAAGGATCCTGTCACCGGCTTTTTTCGTGACGGTTTTTGCCATACCCATCCTGATGACAAGGGAGGTCATACGGTCTGTGCACAATTGACCGATGAGTTTCTGCAATACTCTCTATCGCAGGGCAATGACCTGATCACGCCACGGGAAGCATGGGGCTTTCCGGGACTCAAGGCCGGAGACCGGTGGTGTCTGTGCGCTGCCCGATGGAAAGAAGCGTTTAAGAACGGGGTAGCACCTCCGGTTTATGTCCGGGCCACTCACATCAATACGTTGAAGGTCATTGAGCTGACTGTATTGAAGCAATTCGCCATTGATCTCAGCTAAACGATGACTTCAATGCCCAGCTGAACATCGGCAAAAGACAGGTGGCCATGATTGGGAGCGATATCAAACTGAACTTCAGAGAAGCTGACCTTCCGGGCCTCAGGACAGAGTCGACCACCTGCAACCAGAAGATCACGCATCGTATTCACCAACGCTATCAGCTCAAATGTCGTGTTTTGATGGGTTCTCATGACCGCGCTGAGGTTTACGGTCATCAATGCTTTTATTCGCTCACCCTGCCGCCCCTGCTCCTGGATGGATTCCAGCTGAATAAGAAAAGCGGGCTGGCTCAGATCATCCGCAAGCCCTGTTGCGGAATACCCCAACAGAACAGTCTGTTGAGATGCCTTCAGGCGATCAACAAGGGACTGGATGATCTTCTGTTCAGGGTAATCTGCTGTTACTCTCTGATCTTGATTCATAAGCGTTGAAGTAAGGAAGTTCAGTTGAATCAATCAATAATGAATGAAGCAATGGCAGCCCCTGCGCGAACAGCCATTCTGTTCGATGCCGAAAATATTTCCTGGCAACTGGCTGAGCAGGCCATCGAGTTATCCACCCGTTTTGGCAAACCCATACTCAGGGCGTACGCAGACTTTTCCAAAGCACATACCAAGGGCTGGGAGAAACCGGCATTAATACATGGGATTCGTACCATTCATCAGTTCAGCTATGACAGTAAAAACAGCAGCAGTGACTTTTTAATGATGCACGATGCATTCAAGCTGGTGCATAGTGGCAAGATTGATACCTTTGTGATCGTCACCAATGACAGTGATTTCATCACACCGATTCAACTATTACGTCAATCTGGGGCCTACGTTCATGGCATTGGCATCCATGGTAAATGCGCAAGCTTATTAAAAGAGTCCTGTAACACATTTGATCTGATGATTGAGAAAAGCGAGCCTTTAGAGGTCGTCATTGCTGAAATGACAAAACCAGCCAGCCCCAAGCCAAAACCGACACCTAACACTCCATCACCGACCATCTCCAAAAAAATCATCAAGCAACTTAACCATGCTTATCAAGTTACAGAAAAATCGAAAAAAGGCTGGGTAGAGGTATCCATACTGAGCCAGAAAGCCGCCATTCAAAAGAGTCCTTATAAAAAGTTCTCTTCTCTGCTCAAGCATTCAGGATGCTTTGAACTCAGAGACAACAATAAAAAAGCCAAGCTTATTAATGCCTGACGTTCAGTTCGTAATTCAGCTCCTGCTCCATCAACGTAGTGAACCGGTCGAGTAAAACCGGTTCCAGCTGTTGTAATACCGTACTGGCTGTGTTCCAGATAGGTACTTCTTTCTTTTCCAGTGGCAATCCCATCCACATCATCCGGCCCGACTTTTTGGAACGCTGCAGTTTATGCTGCCAGGTATCTTTCCGCTCAAACACCATGGAGTGAGTGGCGTTGACGGGGCGCATCAAAAAGGCACCTTCCCAAAAACGACGACCGATTCGGACACCTCTTTTGGTCTGGATGGGTTTGCCCAGGTAATGCGCCGGAATATCCAGAGCACCTATCCAGATGATCAGGCTGTAATTCTGCCCTGCCCGATCGTCTGGCTGATACAGGGATACTCTCACCCGCCCCAGGGATTTCAGCACCTTTTGGGAGATGCTCTGGCGTCTGGCCAACTCCCGCAATATACGTCGTTCGGCAAACCGGGACAGTTTTCGCAATGACCGGGCAAGGGCCTTACTGACTTTCTTTGGCGCATGATCAAACTGTTCAATGAGTTCATCAACGGTACTGTCCAGTTCCAGATCAAGCTTCATGGAGCCCCCACCAGGTCAGCTGACCATCGTCTTTCAGCTTCCGGTCAACCGTCCATTGCTGATCTGCGGACTGGACTTCATCGCCACGCTGCAATTTGAGGCTCGCTGGCAACGTAATGGAAGTAACCGGTTGCAAAACCGCTTCATACTGACCGGCAGGTACCAGCGCTTTGGAAATGATGCCC
>OODV01000417.1 GCA_900299555.1 uncultured Endozoicomonas sp. | reverse complement strand
AGCCGTGCTGCAAAAAAGGATGACGGTATCCGGCACGACGGCGGTGATGTACCTGGCACCGGAAGAGACCAATGAGCTGCCCCCCTACCGTTATGAGTTTGATGTTCAGGTCACCACGCCGGATGGTCAGGCGGTGTCGACGGTGGCTATTGGAACGGTTGTTGTTCAGGCAGGCGTGACCCACGCATTGAGATAGGAGCCCGCGATGGCCAACGAGACGACGGTGGTCGCCACCCTTGGTAACGGCGTGGCCGTGGTGGCTGCCCAGCAGCAGAGCATTGCCGAAGACCGGCAGGCGATCGAGGAAGCCCTGGCCACGGGGTTGCCAAAGATCGAAGAGGCTGTGGGGCGTGCCGATGCCCTGTCCAGCTCGCTGTGGGCGATGACCACGGAAAACCGGCAGCTGAACAGCGACATCACCCAGCACCATGGCGATATCCAACGCTGGCACGATGCCCATGAGGCCGACAAGTTGCAATTGACCGCCATGAAAAACGAGATGGAGCTATTGCATGACTCGATGGCAGACCTGGTGAACCAGAGCCCTGCTGCCAATGTAAATGGCGGTTATTTCTGACCGCTTTCTTTCAATACCCAAAGGATTTGGAGTTGCTACGCGGCGGCAAGCGAGCGAAGCCTTGGGAGCATAGAAATACTATGTGACCAGGGAGAGTGAGTGCAGCCAACAAAGTAGCAACTTCAAAGGCGACGGGTATAAACCGTCATAGACAGGAGCGTCAAACATGGCAAATACAATCCAGATTAAACGGAGTCAGGTGACCAACACGCCCACCACGCTGGCGGAAGGCGAGCTGGCCTACTCGGAAGCGTCCGGTTATCTGTTTATTGGTGAAAGTGGTGACGTCGTCACTCCCATCGGTGGTGATACCGTGGTCACCAAACTGGCTGGCATAGACGACAATGCCAATAACTACAGCCTGCCCACCGCTTCCGGTGCCAGCCTGGGTGGTGTCAAGGTCGGGACCGGTCTGGCCATTGATGGCAGTGGTGTACTGACCGCCACCGGTTCCGGGGGACTGAATGAGGCGCAGGTGGATGCGCGGGTTCAGCTCGGAGTCGATGCCATTGTGGCCGGTGCCCCGGCAGCGCTGGATACCCTGAACGAGCTGGCAGCGGCGCTGGGGGATGACCCAAATACAATCAGCAACCTGACGAGTCAGGTAGGCAGTAAGCTGGCCAAGTCCTCGAATCTGGCAGACCTGACCAATACCGCGACGGCCCGGAGTAACCTGGGGCTGGACAGCATGGCGCTTCAGTCAGCGGCCAGTGTCACCATCACCGGAGGTTCGGTGAATGGTGTCGTTCTGGATGGCGGCACCTTCTGATCCGGCAGCAACAAAAGGAATGGACCTGTGTCCAACACCATTAAACTGAAGCACTCCCCGATACCGGGAAAGGTTCCGCTGTCGTCTGACTTGGATTCCGGAGAGGTGGCCATCAATACCGCCGATGGCAAGCTGTTCGCGCTGGTTGGTGGGGTGGTGACCTCATTAACCGCCCCACCGGATCATATTCACACCATTGCCTCAATCACTGGCCTTCAGGATACCATCGTCGATCTTGCAAACCGGGTTGGTGTTCTGGAAAGTATTCACAACAGTGCCCCAGCAGGGGGCGGTGATATGGTGTTGCTGGAAACCGCAGATGTGGCCAATGTTCAGGAAATTATTCTGGAGAGTGGCTTTGATGATTCGATATACGGTGGTTACCAGCTGGTTATTAATAACCTGGGTATTGATGACAGTGGTGATTACCGGGAGAAAAAACTGGGCATGGCCTTTAAACAGTCCGATGGTACCTGGGTAACCGGTTATGGCTGGATTAGTACCTCTGTGATTAAGAGCAACGGGTATAACCTGTCCGGTACTCAATACCTGGGGTATGCCCTGATCAGCGGACAAATGGAGTCGGTCTTTCTGTCCGGGACGATGACTGCATCCGTGAACCCCAATGGCAAAGGTTCCTTTACGGCGCAACTGGACAGTGGCAACGGTGACCAGTACATCACCGCAACCCTGTCGGCACCATTGTACAGTTCGATCACCGGGATCAAGTTCTACGCGGAAACCATGAACCAGAACAAACTGGTGGGCACGGTTTCGGTGTACGGCCTGAAAAAATAACCGACCATGAAACTGGACATCACCTCCTTTACCGGCGAAGTCCCCTGGCTGGATAGCCACCTGCTGGAAGATACTCAGGCGGAGGCAGCCATTGACTGTCGTTTAACCAATGGCAGTCTGCGAGCTTACCGTGCTCCGCTGGATGAGCAGACCTTGACCGCAACGCCGCAGACCATCTACCTCTATCGCAATGAGGGCAACCGCTACTGGTTTGACTGGACCGAAGACGTGGATGTGATCCGTTCCCCGGTGGCGGACGATCCCAATAACCGGGTTTACTACACCGGCACGGTCAAAGGTCCCCGCTACACCGATAATGGCCTTGCCCTGAGTGGCGGCAGTGACTACCCGGTCAATGACCATCAACTGGGGATGCCGGAGCCGGACGTGGCTCCGGTGGCAGTCGTCAGTGGCACACCGCTTGAAGATGCTCAGGCTGTGGATGCCGAAACCCGCTTCTATACCTATACCTGGGTGGATGAGAACGGACGGGAAGGGCCGCCGTCATTGCCTTCTGGTGAGGTCAGTGTGCTGCCCGGTGAAACTGTCAACCTGACATTGGCTTCAGGGCCGGGTGCGGTTGACATGAACATTACCCACTTCAGGGTTTACACCAGTACTCAGGTGGGCGTGTATCAGCTCTGCACCCAGATAAACAACAATAGTTCCGTGGCCACCGATACCCCGGTGGGCGTCACCAGCGTGGTGGATCAAACCCCGATGGATCAGCGGGGCAGCATCCTGAAAACCATCGGCTGGATCGCGCCTCCCAATGACCTGCAAGGCATGGTGGTGCTGCCCGGTGGTGTGGCCGTTGGCTTCTCTGGCAAAGAGCTGATGCTCAGCGAACCCTACCACTTGTACGCATGGCCAGCAGCGAACCGGCTGGCGGTGGAGTACGACATCCAGTCACTGGCCGTTGCGGCCAACAGCGTGATCATTGCCACCGATGGCTATCCCTATGTGGCCTTTGGTACTGAACCCGGTGCCATGACCTTGGAACGACTCGATACGGCCCACGCCTGCATCAGCAAGCGCAGTATGGTGGATATGGGGGATATGGCACTTTACGCCTCGCCGGATGGGTTGGTGCGTATCGCTGGTGGTCGTGCCGACCTGATGACCCGTAACATCATTAACCCAGAAGACTGGCGGGAACGATTCCAGCCGGACACCATTCACGGCTGCTTCCACGATGGCCGGTATTTTGGCTTCTATGGCAATTCTGCCAATGGCGGCGGCTTTATCTTCAGTCCTGACAGTGGCACCTTTACCGAGCTCGGCACCTACGCCGATGCCTGTTACCGTGACCTTCAGGATGACAGCCTTTACCTTGCCATCGGCAACACCATCAAAGCGTGGGACAAAGGCACGGGCCTGATGCCCTATCGGTGGCGCAGCAAAGTGTTCCAGGGCAAGCCTGCCCTGTTCAGTTCGGCACGGATCATGACGGACAGCTACAGCAATCTGGTGTTCCGGGTATTCCGTGATGAACAGCAGGTTCTGGAACTGCCAGTGACTTCAGACAGTGGCTTTCGACTTCCCGCAGGCCGTGGCAGCCGCTGGCAGTTTGAGTTGACTGGCACTGATACCGTGACTGCCATAATTGTCGCCAGCTCCATGGCGGAACTCTAAGGACAGACTCCCTCTTATGGCTAAATTTCCCGCACTGCCTGCAACGGTAGATCGCTACGTGCGCGAGTTTCTGAACCGCCTCGCCGGTCGCAGCGGCAATGCCGGAGATAAGGCGGTGCTGCACAGTGAGCTGGCCGAACTGGGACTGGCCAGGGAGAAAGGGCAGCGATTGAGCTTGCCTGCCTCTGCCGTGGGTTCCATTACCGATACCCTGGAGCCGGTGCAGCCAATCGTAACAGTGACGGGTGATGGTGGAGGAACTACCGCACCGGATGCCCCGACTCCGGCTGCTGGTTTGTCCTCCAATGGTATCTTTGGTGCCGTGATCCTTCAATGGGATGCCCCGGCCTATAACGGTCATAACCACACGGAAGTATGGCGAGCACAGGTGGATGACCGGGCGCAGGCGTCACTGGTCCACGAAGCCAGTGGCAGCCGCTATACCGATGTCACCGGCAATACCACGCTGCACTATTACTGGGTGCGTCACGTCAACAGTGCCGGACAGGTTGGGGGCTTTAATGCACTGGCCGGAACGGCGGGTCAGGGAACGGCCATTATCAGTCTGGCCGACCTGATGCTGGAAAGCCCGGAGCTGTCGGAGCAGCCGTTTTCGGTGCGCAATATCGGCACGGAAGCGTCACCGGACTATGTGCTGGTTTTTAACGGCTATCTGGCGGTGAACGGGCCGGTGAATATCAGTCAGCTTCAGTCCGGTGAACTGCAAAACGGCACGGCGCTGACGGTGGGGCAGGGGTCCATCGAGCTGAGTACCGGCAGCGATGGGTTTGGTCAGATGGTGATTACCGGCAGCGGCGGCATTGCCAGCAACGATTATCTGGTATTGAAAGAAGGAAGGATCGAGTCCTATATCTACACCCCCAGCTCCGGCCACGTCCGTTACAAAGAGGTGCGTCGGACAGAAAGCGGTATCGGCAGGCATAACCAGAGTGTGGTGATTCCCGCCTATTTCAAAAGCCAGCCCA
>OODV01000418.1 GCA_900299555.1 uncultured Endozoicomonas sp. | reverse complement strand
ATTGTTGAGCCGGTCTAAATCCTGATTATTCAGGAGATTCATCGTGTCAGCGGCTCGCTCGCCCTGACTAATAAAGCTCCGGGCAACCGTTCCACCCTGCTCATAACTTTCTAACAGTTCTTCAAGGGCTATTTTCTGCTGCAGGTATTGGCTTTTGACATAGCCAGCATTTTTCGCAGTCTCATTCATCCAACTGCTTATGCCGGTTACATCAAAGGTATAGGAGTGCTGCAGCTTGTTAAGTTCTTCTCTGGTTTCTTCCAGCTGACTTTTTAGTTCAGCAATACCGCTAATGGCCTGTTCAGTGTTGACATTACCCACGCCATTCATTGCCACAAAGGCATCGTGGGCCGCACCACTCATGCCCTGTAGTTCTTCGGCCAGTGTGTTGTAATGACCGGCCATGACTCCGGCGATGGTTGTGGCATCATTCAGGGCTGCGGTTTGTTGCTCCCCTGCTTTTTCTGCACTGTCGCCAACTCCTTTGACCGAATCCTTGGTCTTTTTAGCTTCCTTATTGAACTCTGCAAGCTTTTCCCGGCTGGCCTCGGTGGCCTCGTAATATTCCTCCTGCGTGATAATGCCAGCCCGTAAGGATTCCGCTAATACCACGCCAAGTCTCGCCAGTTCCGCACTGGTTTCAGCAGCGTCGATTTTCTCCAAGGCCACTGCCGCACTTTCAAAGGTTTCTCCGAAGGTTTCACCTACTTCTTCAACAGCTTCATTGACCTGTTTATAGTTGCCGAGCAGTTCATCAATTTTGTTCTTAGAGAGGTCAATGGTTCGTTTTATGCTGGCTTGAAATTTTGTATTCGAGTCTTCACTTTTCTTTGTGATGGTATCAATGACGTTATCTACAGCTTGTTTTGCTGCTTTTGCATTGCCTGCCGCTGAGTTAGCGAACTCCTTACCAAGGGCTCGCAGGTAATTGGTAGTTTCCAGCATTGGCTTTGCTATATCGCTGGCTTTTACCGTTTCAGCAATCTTGCCATAGCCATAGATGATCTCGCCCACGGTATAGAGAAACCCGGAGGCGAAGCCTTTCACGCCAACCTGAAAGCCTTCAAAAAAGGCCGTGACCGAGTTGGTGGTGACAGTGAAAGCCGTTGCAATTTTATCCAGCCCTTTCGTGAGCGTTGAAAACACTTCAGAGGACTTGGTGACCACGTCGTCTATCGTAATGTCACCCACCGCCTTTTTGATCGCCTCACCTGCGGCAATCATGGAACGGCTGATGTTTTTGGAGAGTTCCTGAAGGCTTCCGTCCTGATTCATCTCCTTAATACGATCAGCTAAGGCCTTCATCTGTGCCTTGGCGTAATCCATAGCGCCGCTGGAGCCTATCGCATCGAGAAAATACGACCATTCGTCTTTCAGGTTACTGACGTATCCGGTCAGCAGGGTCATATTCTTTGCGGCTGCACCGTCTGCACCCTTGGCGATCTCATTGATCAAACCACGGATCACGTCACGGCCCAACTTGCCGGTTTCGGACAGTTTCCGAATTTCCAGAACATTCTTGCCGGTTACTTTTTCCAGCATTTCCCAAACGGGTACACCACGCTCGACCAGCTGCAATATTTCTTCACCTTGAAGCCGTTGCTTGGCCCACGCTTGCCCAAGGCCGACTGATATTCCACGCAGCCGGTCGAAGCCACCGCCGAGCATCACCGCCTGATCGACCAGGGCCTGCATGGTCCCATCCATCGGATCAAAGCCGAAGGCCTTCAAACGTACAAAGGCATCGGAGACTTCATCTAACTGGTAGGGAGTGCTCTTGGTGAAGTCTTTTATCCACGCCAGAGCTTGTTCACCTTCAGCAGCCGAGCCCATCATGGCCTCTAGCTGAACATTCAAGCGCTCAAATTTATCACCTGTGGAGAGGATCGCCTGTATGCCACGCTTGATGGCATAAAGGCCTGCCCCTGCCGCCACCAGACCGCCAAGCCTCCGGGCTAAACTGCCAACGCTGGTTGATGCCTGCTCAGCATCTCGGGCGACTTTCTTCAGGGTATCTTTTTTAAGGGTGCGGTCAGCTTCTTTGGCTTTTTTGTTGGCCTTCCAGAAGGCATTGCCGGTGTCTTCAATTTCTTCTGCGAGCCGCTCCTGCTGTTGTGCCAGTTTGGAACTGGACAGGCCGGTTTTAGTTAGCTGCTCCCTGAGCTTGGCCAGTACTTCACGCTGACGACCGTAAGCGGTGTTAGCCTTCTTGACCTCCTGCCTTGCTTTGGTCAGTGCCGATTTCATGCCCTTGGTGGGCTTCTCGGCCTGATTCAATTCTTTGGCCAGACGCTCGACTTTTGCTTTAGCAGCAGTAAAGGCCTTGCTTGCTTCTTTAGTGGCCTTGGTCTGCTTTTCAAAAGACGTGAGTAGTGCCTTTTGTTCTTTCAGTTTTTTAAGCTGGTCTTGCAGGTCAGCCGCTTCGCCTTTTAAAACTTCAAGGGATTCTGCTGACTTTTTCACTTTTCCTGACAGCGCATCTTTCGCCTTCAGGACTAACTGAATTGCTGACTTTTTAAGTGAGGCCATGGTCTTTTATCTAAAAAAAAAGCCCCTCGAAAGGGGCTAAATTGGTGGAAGCAAATCGTTGATTACTGCGCCAGATCAATCTGCATAAAGGTACTAAGGCCAGAGTTGGTGATGGTGGTATCTGCCAGCACGTCCAGTTCCAGCGGGATGCTGGCAAAATCATCGGAGATAAAATCGAGGTTTTGTACGGGAGAGAACTTCACCCGGTGCACCCGGATATTGAACGCCTTTCCATCCTGAGCGTCGTTCAAGCCTTCCATAAACAGAACGAACTCCTTACCGGACTCGATCAAGGCCTGAACCATGTTGGAGGCCAGCGGTGTATAGCTCACGCTCACACCCAGGTTATCAATTCCACCACCGGCAAGAACGATGATCCCGGCCTTGGTCAGTTCATAGTCGGTGCCTTCGGTCAGGGTGGCAGCGAGACTGTCCTTGACCGTGATGCTTTGGGACATATTGGGCATTTTGTTAAAGGGGATCAGTTCGTTAGCTACTCCGTGACTGGTGTGCGGCTCATCCACAACGGCTGTGGTTGAACCTGCTGTTGCCGATCCACGCAGCGCCATAGCCAGATTATCCGCCGTGAAATCATGCGCTGTGAGGCTGGCCGAGATAGAAGAAATCCGGCTGATGGTGTTGCGGTTGCCACCACCTCCGAGGTAGTTCTTCAGTTCTTTTTTGTCTTCTTCAAAGCTGAATTTAAACTCGCTGACGTTGCCAACAGGCAGCAAGGGAGCTGAATCATCGGCAGGCTTCAGGTAGATGCTACCAGCACCAATAAAACTACGATCCACTGTAGACATGGGTTATCTCCTTATAAGGAAAGGTTGGGTTTGAGGCTTGCCAGAACTGGCGGGTTACAGGACTACTTCAATTTGCAGTTGCAGGTCTGCAAACGACAAATGAGCGTTGCTTGGGGCAATATCGAACTGGGTTTCACTGATCGAAACGCTTCGAACTTCCGGGGTGAAGCGTTCGCCTGTTGTGAATAGCTCCCGGATAGATCGGGTTAAATCTAATAAGGTAAATGTGGTGCCTTTGTTGGTTTTGGTCACCACACTGATATTGAGCTCCATCCGATACTTGGCCCGTTGGCCTTGTCGCTGCTCTTCGTTGATGGATTCCAGCTGCACCAGAATAGCGGGCAGGTCTAAATCTTTTTCCTGTCCGGTGGCTGAATAGCCGAGCAAAGTGTTCGCTGAAACCTGCTTTAAGTGAGTAACCAGGTTCTCAATAATTTGTTGTTCAGGATTCGACGTTGAAGGCATTATTGAGCTCCTGATAAAGCAGGTCGGTGAATCGGTCGACTAAAGCCGGTTCCAGTGTTTTCAAGGAGTCTTCTGCCTCCTGATGGATAGGTTCAGTCTTTTTAACAATGGGTAGACCCATCCACATCCAGCGACCGGACTTCTTGGACTTGCGGTATTTATGTGACCAGTTCTCGGTTCGGTTCCAAACCAGATCATACTTCGCTTCAGCGGGCTGCATTTTGAAGGCACTTCGATAAAAGCGGCTTCTGCCAACATGCGTTCCACGATCATCCTGTCTTATTTTTCCTAGCTTATGAGCGCCAACTTCATTGGTTCCGAGCCAGATAGATAAATACTGCTGATTGTTTAATCCTTTGGATATGCGAACTTTGACCCGGTAAAGTCCCTTCAACATTTTTTGAGTAATATCCAACCTTCGGGACATTTCACGCAGCGTTTGCCGCTCGGCCCAGCGGCTTAATTTTCGCACTGCACGATTAATAGCGGTTTGTGATTTTTTCGGTGAGTCTTTAAATAGAGCCAGCATCTCGTCAATATCACCGCTGACCTCGGCTTCAATCAGCATAAATATTCCACTTGGCTAAATACCCATCGTCTTTTAATTTTCGGTCTACATGGTAAAGCTGGCCGCTGGCCAAAACCGTATCGCCACGCTTTAGCTTGATCGAGCTATCCAGCGACAGGACAATGATCTCGCCCTGAATGGCTTCGTATTTTCCAAGCTCCACCAGTTCCGTTGTAATAATGCCGAGGGTTTCCAGTGTTGAGGTATCAGCGAAAGTAATAGAAAGGGACTGCCCAAATGTCGAAAGGATTGAGTGACCCATTTGCTGGAATGTTCTTTTCATTTTAATTCCGGTTAAA